>DATCQC010000245.1:0-7497 GCA_036569685.1 Candidatus Limnocylindria bacterium
CTCGCATATCGCACCACGCGGAGGGTCCGGCTCTGGTCACGCAACGAGCTCGACCTGACTGCGGGATTTCCCGATATCGCGTCGGCGGTCGCCGCACTCCCGGGCGGCGATCTGGTGCTCGACGGCGAGCTCGTGATCTTCGACCAGAAGGGCGTCTCCCGATTCCAGCTGCTCCAGCGGCGCGGCGCCGGCGGCCGTTCCGAGTACGCGGTGTTCGACCTTCTCGAGCGCGACGGCGCGTCGCTGCTCAAGCGTCCGTTGAAGGAGCGCCGCGGCGCGCTCGAGGCGGTGCTCGGCGACCGCAGCGTCCTACGCCTCTCGCGTCGCCTCGGGAAGAACGGACCGCGCGCGTACGAGACCGCGCGGCAGAAGCAATGGGAAGGCGTCATCGCGAAGGACGAGACGTCGCTCTACGAGCCCGGCGTGCGCAGCCGCTCGTGGCTGAAGGTGAAAGTGCGGAAGCAATCGGAATTCGTCATCGGCGGCTTCACCGCGCCGGCCGGCTCGCGCGCGCACCTCGGCGCGCTGCTCATCGGGCTGTACGACGGCACGCGGCTTCGCTACGCCGGCAAGGTCGGCAGCGGCTACACCGGCGAGTCGCTCGCGGACCTCGCGACCCGGCTGGCGCCGCTGCGCAGCGAGAAGTCTCCGTTCGCCGACGCGCCGCGGATGAACGGCGCGACCTGGGTCAAGCCGAGGCTGGTCGCCCAGATCGCGTTCGCCGAGTGGACCGCCGGCGACAAGCTGCGGCAGCCGGTGTTCCTCGGGCTGCGTCGCGATACGTCGCCGCGCGAGTGCCGCTGGGCCGAGCGCGAGCGCTAGTCCTTCAGCGTCGAGATCTTCGCTTCGATGCGGTCCTTGTTCGCCGGACCGTGGTCGTGCTCCTTCTCCCCGAGGCGCTCCTCGGTCTCCTTCGTGTTGTGCGTCGGCGGCCGGCCTTCCTGGTTGTGGGGCGTCTTCTTGTCGTTCATGCCGGAAAAGCGACGCAAATACCGTGCCCTCATGCCGTGGCACGGGCCGTGCGCCTGCTCGGACCATGAAAGACAAGCCAAAGACCGAGAACTTCGGAAAGCCTGACCTCGAAGCAGAGCGCGTCACCGAACAGCAGGAGGGGATCGTCGCGGACAAGGGCCGGGTGAAGGACAGCGATCGGCCCGAGACAGGTGTGCCGCACCCCGAGGATCTCAGCATGATGGACAACGCGAAGACCAAGGGCCGCTAGACCTTCCTAGACTCGCGGGGTGCAGGCCCCCGGCCCGAACGTGCCGTTCCCGCCCATGGAAGCCGAGCTCGTCGACGGCCTGCCGACCGGCGAGCGATGGCGGTACGAGCCGAAGTGGGACGGGTTCCGCGGCGTCTTCGAGAACGACAGCGGCGAGCTCGCGCTCTGGAGCCGGAACGGTCGTCCGCTGCTCCGCTACTTCCCCGAGCTTCGGGCCATCGGCGCCGGTCTGCCACCGCACTCCGCGCTCGACGGCGAGATCGTGATCGAGCGAGAGGGCGCGCTCGACTTCGACGCGATGCAGATGCGCCTCCACCCGGCCGAATCGCGGATCCGCAAGCTCTCCAAGGAGACGCCCGCGACGTTCATCGCGTTCGACATCCTCCTGTGGAACGGCGAGGCGATCCACGAACGGCCGCTTGCGGATCGGCGCGTCGAGCTCGAGCGGCGCGCGACCGCGTTCACGCTGTCGCCGCAGACGAAGGACCGCGCGCTCGCGGAGCGCTGGCTCGAGCGACTCGAGATGATCGGGCTCGACGGGGTCGTTTGTAAGCGCGCGGATCTCGCGTACAAGCCCGGATCGCGTGAGGCGGTCGTGAAGGTGAAGCACCACAAGACGGCCGACTGCGTGATCGTGGGCTATCGGAAGAACGGCTCGCGCATCGCGAGCCTGCTCCTCGGCCTGTACGCGGATGACGGGACGCTCGACTTCGTCGGCCACACGTCCGGCATCTCGGGCGACCTCCAGAAGGATCTGCAGAAGCGGCTGCCGCCGCTGGTCGAGACCGGTCACCTGGGCGAGGGCCGGATGCCCGGTGGCGAGAGTCGCTGGTCACAGGGCAAGGATCTCGAGTGGGTCGAGGTGCGGCCCGAGATCGTGTGCGAGGTCCGCTACGACAAGATGGAGTCCGATCGCTTCCGCCACGGCACGCGCTTCCTGCGCTTTCGCCCCGACAAGGAGCCGAAGGAGTGCACGTGGGGGCAGGTTCGGCCGGCCCGACAGGCGGGTGATCCGACGATCTCCGGGCTGCTCGAGGCCCGCGGCTACCTCTCTCGGGTGTAGTCGGCCGAACACGGTTCGGCGTACCCTTCGGCGCGGTGAGTGGACGCAAGGTCAATGTCCTGGTCGTCGACGACCAGGAGGTCATTCGCGATACGTTGCAGACCGCGCTGGACGATGAGGGCTTCACCGTCGAGACCGCGGCGAACGGACGCGAGGCGCTCGAGATCCTCGGCCGCTGGAAGCCGTGCGTGGTCCTGCTCGATCTGATGATGCCCGTGATGGACGGTTGGGCGTTCTGCGCGGAGCAGCGGCGGTCAGGTGACAAGACGCCGGTCGTCCTTCTGTCCGCGGCGGGCGGCCTCGATGAAGAGGCCAAGACCCTCTGCGCGGCCGGATTCATCGCGAAGCCCTTCGACATCGACCACGTCATCAGTGCGATCGAAGGGGTCTGCTAGCCGGTCACCTGCGCCGGCTTCAACTTCAGCCGCTCGAACAATGGGACGAGGCTCGCGGGCGAGCTCCACATCCCGGCCATGAGATCGCCGACCTTCGCGATCCGGGCGGCCATCGTCTCCATCGTGAAGTCGGCGGCCTCGACATCGGCCACCTCATCCCAGCGCAACGGCGCCGACGCACGGGCATCCTGCGTCGGCCGGATCGAGTAGGCCGACGCGATCGTGCGATCGCGCGCGTTCTGGCCGAAGTCCACGAACACCCCGGTGCGGTCGGCGACCTTCCACGTCGTGGTCGCGATGTCGGGGACGCGGCGCTCGACCTCCTGCGCGAACGCCTTTGCGAAGCGTCGAACCTCGGGGAATGGAAGCTCCGGGACGATCGGCGCGAGGATGTGGATCCCGGTCGAGCCGGAGGTCTTCGGCCAGCTCGCCAGGCCGAGCTCGTCCATCACGTCCTTCACCACGAGCGCGATCGTCCGCACGTGCGCCCACGGATCGCCGCCGCGCGGGTCGAGATCGATGAGCAGGTAGTCCGGGTGTTCGACGTCGCCGATGCGCGACGACCAGGTGTGCAGGTCGATGCAGCCGAGGTTCGCGATCCACGCGAGCGCGGCCGCGTCGTTCACGACCGGGAAATCCGCCGTGCGGCCGCTCGGGAATTCGATCATGTACGTCTCGAGCCAGTCCGGGTGCGGCACCGGGACGCGCTTCTGATAGAAGAAGTGGCCGTCGACGCCGTTCGGGTAGCGGAGCATCTGCATGACCCGCTGCCGGACGTGCGGCAGCACGGCCGGAGCGACGGATACGTAGTAGTCGACGAGATCGCCTTTCGTGAGCCCACACTTCGGGAAGAACACCTTGTCCCGATTCGTGACGGTCACGTCCCGGCCGGCCACCTGCACGTACGAAGGATGACGCATCATGCGCTCGCGCGACGGCTCGGGAGGCTGGAATGATCAGGCGCTTCGTCAACCGGAAGGCGCTCGACAAGTGGGGCTGGGGCGTCGGGATCGCCGACTTCTATTCGACCGTGGAGCGCGCCGTCTTCCGGCCGAAATGGCTCCGGAGCTTCCTCCACGGGACCTGGCTCGGCCATCCCCTCCACCCGCTGCTCACGGACGTGCCGATCGGGGGCCTCACGATCGCGCTCATCCTCGACCTCCTCGGTATCTACGACGGCGCGAATTGGGCGACGCTCCTCGGGTCCGCCGGCCTGATCCTCGCCGCGCTCGCCGGGTTCGTCGATCTCAGCGAGACGGACGGCAAGCCGCGCCAGTACGGCGGAGTGCACGCCACGCTCATGCTCGTCGCGCTCGTCTTCTACGTGTTCTCGCTCGTGGTGCGCTTCGGCTATGCGCCGGGCACGCCGTTCCAGTCGACCCTTCTCGCGGCCGCCGGTTATCTCTTCATCGTGCTGGGCGCGTACATCGGCGGTGACCTGGTCTTCACCTTCGGCAACATGGTCGATCGCCACGCGTGGCGATCGGGCGGGACCAAGTGGGCGGCGCTCGACGTCACCGAGGTGCCGGACCATCAGCCGATCAAGGCGAAGGCTGGGGCGCAGACCCTGGTCCTCGTCCGGATGGGCGAGAAGATCCAGGCCCTGCACGACACCTGCGCGCACGCCGGCTGCTCGCTCTCCGACGGCAAGATCGTCGGCGACACGATCCAGTGCGGGTGCCACGGCTCACAGTTCAAGCTCGCCGACGGCAGCGTCGTGGTCGGCCCCGCCACATTCGATCAGCCGTCCTATGAGGTGCGCCGCACCGAGGGAAAGCTCGAGGCCCGCCGGATCCACTAGCGCGAGGCGCGACTAGGCTCCGCCCATGGGCCTGGTGTTCGGGTGCATCGCTCCCCATGGCGGGATCGCGATCGCTGAAGCCTGTGAGCCGGACGAACTGCCGCTCGCGGCGGTGACCCGGCGCGGCATGGAGGAGCTCGGCCGGCGGTTCGACCGCGCGAAGCCCGAGGTCGCGATCGTCCTCACACCGCACAACGTGCACGTCGATGGCGCGATGGCCGTCGTCACAGCGGGGAACGTCTCCGGCGCGCTCGAGGGGCATCCCGACGTCAAGTTGCGGCTGATGGTGGACCGCCCGTTCGCGCTCGCGATCCGCGATGCGTTCGCTGCCGAGGGCATCCCGGTCGCGGGCGTGAGCTACGGCGCGAACGATGCCGCTGCCGCGAGCTTCCCGATGGACTGGGCCGTGCTCGTGCCCCTTTGGTTCATGGGCGGTCGCGCGAACCCGCCGGTGCAGACGGTGGTCGTCGCACCAGCCCGCGATCTGCCGTACGAGCGGCACGTCGCCGCAGGCAAAGCGATCGCGAGAGCCGCCGCTGCATCGAACAAGCGAGTCGCGCTCATCGCGAGCTGCGACCACGGACACGGACACGACGCCGACGGCCCGTACGGTTTCACGCCGAAGAGCAAGGAGTTCGATGACGCCGTCGTAGCACTCATCAGGCGTGATGATCTGAGCGGGCTCATGAAGATGGATCCGCGGCTGCCGATCGAGGCGAAAGCAGACTCGTATTGGCAGATGCTGATGCTCCAAGGCGCGCTCGCCGATGGCCAATGGAAGGGCGAGTTCCTGAGCTACGAGGCGCCGACGTACTTCGGGATGCTCTGCGCCTCGTACGAGCGCCAGATGGCGGTAGTCGAGCGGTCGCTAACGTGATGCCTGCTGGAACGTCCCGATCAACGCCACGCCTGCGGCGATGAGCAGGGCGAGCCCCTGGATCGTGTTCCCGCTGTTGAATCGCAAGTACCCCACGTACACCAACCCCGCGGCGAGCACGAGACCAAGTGCGCGCAACATGTTTCCTCTTCGCATGAGCAAGCAGACTAAGCGCGTCGTCTAACTACGAGGATTGCCGCATCCCGAAACTGACCACTACCGGAGAAGGCCGTGCGCTCGGCCAACCTACCCGCAGGTCGGTGCGTCCGTTCAGGCTCGGGCGAGTCCGGCAGCCACCGCAGTGTGCGCCGCGGCGTCTCGCAGCTTCGCATTCGCGAACCGCTTCCGCAGCAGTGACCGCGCCGCAGGGATCGCCGAGGATCCGCCGGTGCAGACGATCTCAATGATCTGGTCCGCGCGGACACCACTGCGCTCGAGCACCTGCGTGAGCGCGGCGTCGATGCGCGCGAACAGCGGCGCGATCGCGACTTCGAACGCGCGCCGCGACGCCTGTTGGTCGATGTCGACCGCGCCCCGGTGGAAGCTGAACAGAGCGAGTTGCACGGACGAGAGCTCGATCTTCGTGTTGTCGACCGCCGCGAAGATCTCGTAGCCGAGCTGCAGCTCGATCGCGCTGCGCAACGCAGCGAGCTCGCGTTTGGGCGCGCCGAGGGACTGCAGATCGTCGAGCGCTTCGAGGATCGGCTTCTCGTTGAGCGCGGACAACGCGCGCCAGTCGCCGATCGCGTTGGTGATGAAGCGCGGGAGGATGAGCCCCTTCGGTCCCCACCGCTTCTCCGCGCCGAGATGCGGCGCGACGAGCTGGTCGATGAGCAGCTGCGTGAAGCGATCGCCGGCCACGTCGACGCCGGCGGTGCCGAGAACGTCGATGTCGCCTTTGTGACGGCGCGTTACACAGAGGTCGAGCGTGCCTCCACCGAAGTCGAAGACGAGCGCAAGGCCCGCGGGCACATTGGCGGCTCGAGCAGCAGCGACGGGCTCTTCCACGAATCGGACGTCCTGCAATCCGGCTAGGCGCGCCGCTTGCTCAAGCCTCGTCCGTGCCCGCTCTTCGACCTCGGCTCCTCCCACGAATTCGACCGGCCGGCCGACGGTCGCCGACAGCGGTCGTGTCCCGGTGAGCTGCTCGACTCGCTCGAAGATGCCCGACAGGATCATGGCGATCAGGTCTTCGAGGCCGCGCTCATCACCGAAGACATTCGTGTGCGAGAGCAACGGATCGCCGAGGAACGTCTTCAACGATTGGAAGAATCGCCCGGGCGACGACGTGTCCGCCATGACGTGGGCCTCCACGGTCTTCTGGCGAGGGTTGCTCGACACCATCGTGATGCCGAGCAGCTTGAATTCCCGCTTGATCGGACCGCGCGCGCGGTTGTCGGCCAGGAACGACTGGATCGCCGGATGACCGATCTGGGCCGTGCCGTCACGGCGGACGTACAGCACGCTGGGCAACGTGTCGCCGCCGATCGGATCGATCGGCAGCAGGCGCACGTCTTCGCCGTCGGACATCGCGACCGCGCTATTGGACGTGCCGAAGTCCAAGCCGAACCGTGGCTCGCTCACCGGAAGAGGATGCGCCAATGAGCGCCACGGGCGCGTCGTCGGCGGTCGTCGTCGCCGAGGATGACGAGGACATCGCCCACATCCTCGCGGAAGCCCTCCGCGCCGACGGCGTGGCCGATCCGATCGTCGTCTCGAACGGCGCGCTCGTGATCGATGCCGTCATCAGCTCGGGCGCGCGATTGCTCCTCCTGGATGTGCACATGCCGGGCGCGAGCGGCATCGACGTCTACGACGTCGTGCGCAACCATCCCGCCCTCGCCGGGATCGCCGTGCTGTTCGTGACGGCGAATCCCGAGCTGGCGCGCGAGACGATGCGCGGCAACGCGCCACGTGAGGTGATCGCCAAGCCATTCGACATCGACCTGCTGGTCGCCCGGGTGCGCGAACTCCTGCGCGAGGAGATCGCAGCCTAAACAGGAACATTCGCCGCGCCCGATTGGTTTTCACGATCGATGCTGCTCAACCCGAAATTTCGAACGCCAAGTCACCTGCCCGACTAACGAAAAGCCCGTTCGCGCGACATTAGAAGGTGATGGACGACAGGCAGCATTGGGA
>DATCQC010000246.1:0-3889 GCA_036569685.1 Candidatus Limnocylindria bacterium
GTCCCTGCTTCGAGCGCGTCCGCGAGCGCGTCGAGGTCGACGATCTCGCCGCGCGCGCAGTTCACGAGGATCGCGGTCGGCCGCATCTTCGCGAGCGCGGCCGCGCCGATGAGCCCGCGGGTCTTGTCGGTGAGCGGTGTGTGCAGCGAGATGACGTCGGCCTCGGCGAGCAGCCGGTCGAGCTCGACGAGCTCGGCGCCGAGCGCGCGAGCGAGACCCTCCGTCGCGAACGGGTCGTGCGCGACGATCTTCATCTCGAACGCCGCGGCGCGCCGAGCGACGAGGCTACCGACGCGCCCGATGCCGACGAGGCCGAGCGTCTTGCCCCGGAGCTCGCGGCCCATGAGCTTGCTGCGGGTCCACTCACCGCGCCGGATGCTCGCGTCCGCGGGCACGACGTTGCGCATGAGGGCGAGTGCCAGCGTGAGCGCGTGCTCCGCGGCTGCGTGGACGTTGCCCGTCGGGGCGTTCACGACGTACACGCCGCGCGCAGTGGCTGCGGGCACGTCGATGTTGTCGACGCCGACGCCGGCGCGCCCGACGATCTGCAGCTGCGGTGCGTGATCGAGCAGCGCCGCCGTCACCTTCGTCTCGCTGCGCACGAGCAGCGCGATCGCCGCGCCGAGGCTGGCCTCCAGCTCCTCCGGCCCCTTCGGGGTCAGGACGTCGCAGCGCTCGCGGAGCAACGCCAGCCCCTCGGGGGCCAGCGGGTCCGCGACGACGACGATGGGTCTGGGTCGGTTAGCGGCGGCCGGCGACGGCATCGGCGGGCTCGCGGCGAGCGGTACCGCGCGCCGTCCGCGCCGGCGGCGCGGAGGTCTCGGCGTACGCGCGGAGGACCGCTGAGATCGCCTGGCCCGGCTCGACCGGTTGGTTGAGGTCCTTGAGCGCCGGCTCGAGCGCGCCGAAGAACGCGACCATGTCCTGGAGCGTCACGAAGCCCATGTGCCCGACGCGCGCGACCTGTCCTTCGATGCGGCCCTGCCCGCCGGCGATGACCGTGTCGTAGTCGTCGCGCAGGATCCGGATGAGGTTCCGCGGGTCGACCCGAGCGGGCATCCGGAACGCGGTGACGCACGGAGAGGCGTAGCGCTCGTCCCCGAAGATGCCGAGGTTGAGCGCCTGGAGTCCACGGCGGGTCGCGTACGCGAGGTCGCGGTGCCGCTTGATGATCGCGGCCTGGCCCTCTTCGGCCATCAGCCGGAGCGACTCCTGCAGCCCGATGAACACCGTGACCGCGGGCGTCGCCGGCGTGGCGCCCTTCTCGAGGGACGCCTTGTACGACTGCAGGTCGAAGTAGAGCTTCGGGAGGTTCGAGCGGTCGTAGGCCTTCCACGCCTTCTCGCTCATCGTGATCATCGCGAGGCCGGGAGGCGCGCCCCAGGCCTTCTGCGATGCCGAGATGAGCACGTCGACGCCCCAGTCGTCGATCGCGAGATCGACCGCGCCGGCGCCGGACACGCTGTCGACGATGAGCAGCTTGCCCGACTCACGGACGACCTCCGCGATCTCCTTCAGCGGGTTCAGGACGCCGGTCGAGGTCTCGTTGTGGGTGAGCAGGACCGCCTTCGCGCCGTCCTTGCCCTTCTCCTTCGCGAGCTCCTCGCGGACGAGATCGGGCTCGACCGCGCGGCCCCAGGGGACGTCGATCCGTCGTGCCTCGACGCCGTAGGCCTTGCAGACCGCGGCGAAGCGCTCGCCGAACGCGCCGTTCACGAACAACAGGACGCGGTCGCCGCTCGACAGGGTGTTGACGACCGCCGCCTCCATGCCGCCCGAACCCGAGGCCGTGAGCAGGAAAACGTCGCCCTCGGTGTTGAGGAATTCCTGCAGCGCGCGGGTCAGGCCGGCCATGAGGGCCGCGAACTCGGGCCCGCGGTGGTTGATCATTGGCCGCGCCGATGCGTTCAGCACGGTCTGGGGAACAAAGGTCGGACCAGGGATCCGCAGGTTCTGCGGCCTATACATATGACAAATCCTCTCCGGATAAAGCGGGGGAAGCGACATCAATGATGCCAGCCGGCATGCTTCGGGACAAGGGAACGCGCTGAGCGGCCCGAAGCTCGCGCCGTCCATCCTGTCCGCGGACTTCGGTCGGTTGGCCGATGCCGTGGCCAGGGCCGAGGCGGGCGGCGCCGACTGGATCCACGTCGACGTCATGGACGGGCATTTCGTGCCGAATCTCACATTCGGGCCGAAGATGGTCGCCGACCTGCACCGCGCGACGCGGCTGCCGCTCGACGTCCACCTCATGATCGAGCGCCCGGAGGACTGGGTGGCCCGCTACGCGGAGGCGGGTGCCACCTATGTCACCGTGCACATCGAGGCGACGCGTGACGCCGCGGGCGCGCTCGAGGCGATCCGGAAGGCCGGCGCCCGGCCGGGCATCACGCTCAACCCCGAGACCGACGTGTCGCGGGTCGTCCCATACCTCGGCCGCGTGGACCTGGTACTCGTGATGAGCGTCCACCCGGGGTTCGGCGGGCAGCCGTTCATCGCATCGGCGCTCGACAAGGTCCGCGCCCTCCGTTCCGCGCTCGAGGCGGCCGGCTCCACGGCCGAGCTCGAGGTGGACGGCGGCATCAAGCCGGAGAACGCGAGAGCGGTCGCGCAGGCCGGGGCCTCGGTGCTCGTCGCCGGGTCGGCGGTGTTCCTCGATCCCGAGGGGGTCAGCGCGGCCCTCGCGAAGTTCCGGAAGGCGATCGCCTAGTCCGCGTCGCCCCGGCCGAGCTCGGCGAGCCGCGCATCGCTGATCCCGAAGTGGTGGGCGATCTCGTGCATGACCGTGTCGCGGACGATCTGGGCCTGGCGGCGCGGCGAGCTCGACATCCGCTGGATCGGCAGGCGGTAGATGGAGATCCGGTCCGGCACGTAGGGCTCGCCGTAGGCGCGCTCGGTGAGCGGCACGCCTTCGTACAGACCGAGCAGCTCGCGGCCATCGCGCACGTGCGCGGGATCCGGCTCGTCATCGACGACGATCTCGACGTTGCGCATCCGCTGACCGAATTCCGCCGGAAGATCCATCACCGAGCGGCGGACGAGACGGGCGAATCGCGCGCGCTCGAGATTCGACATTCGGTCTACTTTACCGGCGTCATGGGCTCCGGACGCGTGCTGGTCGTCGATGACGACCGGGATCTCTGTGATCTCCTGTCCGACTTCCTGTCGGAGGAGGGCTACGACGTGACGCGCGCGTACGCCGGTCAGGATGCCATCGACTCGGCACGCGAGAGCACACCCGACGCGGTGCTTCTCGATCTGCTGCTGCCCGACGTGTCCGGCGTCGCGGTCGGCCGCGCGCTGCGCGACGCCCCGAGCACGCGTGACGTGCCGATCGTCATCATCAGCGGCGATCGGACCGCGCTCGCGCGCAGCAAGCTGGAGCTGCGTGCGGATTCGTTCGTCGAGAAGCCGTTCAGCCTTGCGGCGGTGGAGGCCGCACTGCGCGGCGCGCTCGGCGAGCCCAACACCGCGTCCGGCGCGTCCTAGCCGCGAGAGACCGCAGGGCCGGGCACCGCGCCGGCGCGATCACGCGCAGCGCGCCCGAACGTGACGGAGCGCACGCGCACGCAGGCGGCAGACCCCCGACTCGCTGAGCCCGATCTGGGCGCCGATCTCCTTCAAGGTGAGCTCCCGCGCGAACGAGAGCACGAGGACCTTCCGCTCGATCGGATCGAGGCTCCGCATCTCCGCAGCGACTCGCCGCCACCGCTGATCCCCTTTGAATGGGGCTCGGCCGGGGCCGGCGAAGCCAGGCCCGGCCGTACGCGCTGTCGCGACGGGGTCAAGACCTGCGGCGATGCAGCGATCGAGGGAGACCTCGACGACCGGCGGCGGAAGGTCCGGCGCCTGCTCGCGGGCTTCGCGGTACGCCTTGCGCGCGGAGCGG
>DATCQC010000247.1:0-4261 GCA_036569685.1 Candidatus Limnocylindria bacterium
GAGCAGGAGCGCGAGCACGGCCGCGGCGAGTGGCGGCAGCGGACGGAACGGCATCGCGCCGGGCCGCAGCCGCCGATACAGGCGTGCCGCGCCGGCCGCCACGACGGGCGTCGCCGCGAACACGAAGAACGTGAGCTGCCGCTGCGCGGACAGCGCGAGCCACAGCAATGGGATCAACAGGAGCGCGTCGAGCACTCCGCCGCCTTCGAACAGCGAAACGGCGAGCGTCGCGAGGACGAACATCGCAAAGACGAAGCCCGACGGCTCGAGCACATCCGGCGGCGCCTCCTCGCTGATGAACCGCGGCGGCGCGAATGCGTGGCCGACCGCACCGGCCACGCCGAACGTCTCGGGATCGACGAACGAGAGGGCGATGCTCGCCACGAGCGTCAGCACCAGCGGGACGATGTCGGGCCGGCGGAGTACGACAGCCTCGACCGCGAACGCCAGAACGAGGGCGATGCCGATCGGGTAGCCGCCGTGGAGGTTCGCCCAGAGCAGGATGAGTGGCGGGATCGCGATCAGTGCGCGCCGCGATCCAGCCCGCGCGCTGTACAGGAGGTCGAGCACGACCGGGAACAGCATGAACGTGTAGATCGCCGGCCGATCGGTCCAGCGGGTCTTCGAGAACACGAGGGCCCAGATGACAACGACCAGTGCCGCGACGAGGGGCGCACCGCCGCGGCGCGCCAGCCGGGCCAGGAAGAACGCCGCCACGGCCACGAGCAGGCCGCGGAAGATCGCGAGTCCGGCCCAGCTACCGGCGTTGAATACGAGGGTGAGGACGATCTCGCCGAGCCACTCCCCGACGCTGTAGGGCTGGCCGCTGACCGTCGAGCTGAAGATATCGGCACGCAGGATCTGGTGGTGATCGAGCATCCACTGCCCGCTCGCGAGATGCCAATACGTGTCGGGGTCCCCGGTCGCGTAACCGACCGACAGCGTGAAGCCAGCGGCCGCGAGGCCGATCGGGAACGCGTTGCGCGCGATCCAGCGCATCACGGTCGGCAGACGGACGGCGGCAGCATGACCGGGAAGACCCTGATGCCGCCTATGTCCGCGCTCGGGCGCGATCCGTCGTAAAGGGGCGCGTAGCTGCTGAAGTGCGCCGGCTCGAGCACCATGAAGTTCCCGCCGGGACTGCCCGTGCAGATCGCCGCTCGAATGCCATCTGATGGCGTCACGAACACCGGCCGGTCTGCGATCCATCGCCACGCGGCGGCGTCGATGGCGAAGAACGGCCCGGGCGGGATGGCGGCGAGCGCGGCGACGCGTGCCCGGTACGGGTCGTTGAACGATGCGTCCCACTGCGCGACGGAGAAGATCGAGACGATGCACGCCGCAACGACACCGCCGACGGCGGCCACGCGGCCGCGCTCCACCGTCCGCAGCAGCTCAGCGGTCCCGACGACCCCGAGCGCGACCCCGAACGGCAGGAACGCCGCGATCGAATGGAAATACGAGCCGCGCGTCGAGTGCAGCGTGAAGACGAGGCTCTCGGCGAGATACAGAAGCACGACCAGACCCGCGAAGGCGCGCACATCCGAGCGCTCGCGGCGGATCCAGATCGCGCGCGCCATCCCGGGGAGGAGCAGCAGACCGAAGGCGAACGCGAATGTGACCGCATTCGTGAGGAGCGCGCCCGGCTTCGGGGCGAGGAGTTGGTCCACCGTCGGCAGGGGAACCGGTCCGGCCGCGAAGAAGTCTTCGTAGCGGACGAGCAGGACCGAGCGGGCGAAGAGGTCGGGCCCCGGTCCGAGGCTGAGATCGCGCGCGAGCCAGCCGAGTCCGATCCCGAGCGCCACGGCGGATCCGGCCATCGCGGCTCGGCGCGATATCGGCCGGCGAAGGAGCCAGAGCAGCGCGACGCCGAAGAGCGCGCCCTCCGCGCGCGCGAGGAACAGCAGGCCGACCGCAAGGCCCGCGAGCACGCCGGCGCGGACATCGCCCGCTGACGCGCGACGGTAGAGCAGGAAGAAGACGGTCCCGATGACCGCGGCGGGCGCGAACGAGTCCAGGCTCACCCACCCCGGAGCGAAGGCACCGCCGAGCCCGGCGAGCGCCGAGGCGACGAGCGCGCTGTTCGAAGACGTGCCGAGCGAGCGCGCGGCGCGATACGCGACGATCGGGATGGCGCAGGCGATGAGGATCTCGACCGCTTGCGCGGCGTGGAACGCGTCGACGAACGGGAGGGCCTTGATCCCGATGGCCTGGAGCACCGTGGCGAGCGGCATCCAGAAGCGATGGCTCGGCACCGGCAGCGGGCCGCCGGCCTCGAGAAAGTTCCAGATGAAGTCCGCGGTGAGGCCCTGACCGGCGGCGAGACGCTTCGCGACGTCGGCGTAGTAGTAGGCGTCGGTGTAGCCGGGCTGGAACACGACGAACGCTGCGGACAGCAGGCGGAATAGGAGGAGCGCTCCGACGAGCACGGCGAGCCGGCGAGCGGCGCTCAACGACGTGATGGTACGGACTAGCGAGGCCGAAGCGAGGAGCTTGCTCCTCAGCGAGGACGAGCGATGTCCGGCCCGGAGGGCCGGAGCGACTCCTGGCGGCGATGGCGCAGGTAGACGATGCCGCCGATCACGATGACCGAGAACACGCTCACCAGCCGGTCGAGGACGGCGACGGCGATCGCGTCGTGCGTCGGCAGCCCGAAACCGGTGGTGAGCACGTACACGACCGCGAGCTCGACGAAGCCGAACCCCGCGGGCGTCAGCGGCACGGTCGTAAGGAGCGAGGATGCGACGGCCACGAAGATCACGCCGGAGATCGGCAGCTCGAGGCCGAGCGCGGCGAGCACGAACGCGAGTCGCGCCGCTTCGGCCAGCCAGATCAGCAGCGTCTCGGGCCCGGCCTCCGGGAGCGCGCGGAATGAATGGAGGACGCCCTCCCGGAACAGGCGTCCGATCCGGCGGACCTCACTCGGGAAGAACCGTCCCATCCGCGGCGCGACGAAGTACACGGCGACGAACGCGACGACGATGAGCACCGCGAGGGCCGCCCCGGAGAGATAGACGAGCCGCAGGTCCGGCAGCACCGTGCGCCCGAACGCGACGTACCCGCCGACCAGCAGGAGGCCGAAGACCACGAAGATGTCGAGCAGCCGCTCGGCGACGACGACCCCCACGGTGCGCGACAGCGACACGTTGAACCGCTGCTTCACGAGGTAGCTCCGGTAGAGGTCGCCGAGCTTCGCGGGCGCGAGGCAGTTCACGAACCAGCCCAGCATGAGGATCTCGAGCAGGTCGCGGCCGCGCACGACGAGGCCGCCCTCGCGCAGGAGCCGCGCCCACCGCCGGGCCCGGACGGGGAACGTCGCGTAGTAGACGATCAGCGCCGCGAGGACGAGGAGCGGATTGGAGTCGCGGATCGTCGCGAGCGCCGTTCCCCAGTCGACGTTCCGGGCGACGACGAGCAGCAGCACGAGGGGGATGACGATCGACAGCGCCTCGCGCCAGCCGAACAGCTGGCGCCGGACCGCGAGCTCGTCGGTATGCCCCGCGGCATCGGCGAGCTGCTCGATCGACGGGTCCTCGACGTGACCGGGAGTGCCGCTCAGGTCGTCTTGCTCCCGCGGCGGCTCCACCACTTCCGCCACTTGTCGTATCGCGTGTAGAAGTGGATGGCGTGCCCAGCGAGGCGGCCGGTGACCGCGCCGGCCTTCAGCGAGTCGATGAAGTCGGCTCGACCGGTGAAGTCCGGGATCTCGATGTAGGCGCGCCCGATCTCCCATGGGCGGTGGGCGTCGCTGCCGACCGCGCCGGGGATCCCGTGCAGGGCCGAGAAGGCGAGCGCCCGCCGGTTGTCGTTCGCGATGGCCTCGCGAGCGTTGAACACCTCGATCGCGTCGATCGTCGGCCACACGCGCTCGAGCACCTCGCGGCGGATCCGGTAGATGCGGTTATGGCTGTACGGGTGCGGGACCGAGACGAGACCGCCCTGATCGTGGATCCGCGCGATCGTCTCCTCGGCCGAGAGGTCGCGCGGGATCGCCCTCTCGAGGAAGAGCCCGATGATCTCGCCGTCGCGCGACGAGATCTCCTCGCCGACGATCACCCTGAAACCGTCGGCGAGCTCGCGGAGGCGCAGCGCGCCGTCGATGGTGTTGTGGTCGGTCGCGCACACGACGTCCAGGCCGGCGGCCTTGATCGCGAGCGCCTGGACGGCGACCGGCGTCCGGCTGTCCGGCGAGAACTCGCAATGCGTGTGCATGTCGAGCTTGATCTTCTTCGGCGCGTCGCTCAGCTCGCCCTCCCTTCGG
>DATCQC010000248.1:0-5023 GCA_036569685.1 Candidatus Limnocylindria bacterium
GGTCGCCGGCTGTCCCATCTGATTGCGCGGCCAGTTCACCCGAACGTTCACGGGGCGGGATCGCCGCGCCGGCCGGTCGTCGCGCGGACGACCGCGACGATCAGCGCCGCGAGCAGGACGAAGAACACGATCGCCAGCAGCGTCGCGACCTCGACCACCGGTGTGCCGGAGGGCTGCGCGAAGATGCCCCGGAACGGCGCGATGAGCGGGTCGGTCACCCCGTAGATCAGCGACACCAGGGCCTGGTCGGCGTTCGCGCTCAGCAGCTTCAGGACGAATCGGATGAGCAGGAGGACCTCGATCACCGTGAACACCAGCGTGATGACGCGGCTTGCGGTCCAGACCGATGTGCTCCGGCCCGCTGCCGGGACGTTGACGTTCGTCGAGCGGTCGCGGGTCATCGGGTGGAGGCCATCGCCATCGGTAGCGCGAGCACGAACACGCTGCCGGACGGGCTGGTGGATTCCAGCCAGAGCCGGCCGTGATGCTGCTCGGCGATCCGCCGGCTGATGTGGAGGCCAAGGCCCGTTCCGGGGATGTCCCGCGTCCGCGAGGCCCGATAGAACGGCGCGAAGATCCGCGCGCGCTCGTCCTCCGGCACGCCGACGCCCTGGTCGGTCACGCGGATCTGGGCCTCGTTCCCGACCACCGTGAGCGCGACGCCGATCGGCGAATCCGGCGCGCTGTATCGGCCCGCGTTATCCAAGAGGTTGGAGAGGACCTGGGCGATCCGATCGGGATCGCCCTGGATGCGCAGCGGCGCCGGTGTCGTGAACGTGATGCGTGGCACAGCGCCGTGGTCGTACAGACCGATCGTGATCGCTGTGGCGACACCGAGGTCGAACGTCACGACCTCGAGGCTGAGCGCGCCCACGCTCACCCGGGCTCGATCGAGCAGGTCGGCGATGAGCCGGGTCATCCGCTTGCTCTGCTCGCGGATCCGGTCCAGCGAGTCGGCCGCGCGGACGGGATCCTTCGTGAGGAACCGCATGGCGAGCTGGGCGTGGCCATCGATGGACGTGAGTGGTGTGCGGAGCTCGTGGACCGCCATGCTGAAGAAGTCGGCCGCGCCCCATTCCGCCGACGACGGCCCGCTGAGGTCCGGGAAGACCGTGATCGCCTCGGCCTCGATACCCGCGCCGTACATGGGGCGGGCGGTCTGGCCCACCTCGACGGCATGCCTCAGCGTGGCAAGGAACTCGACCACCAGGAATGGCTTGTCGATCACGCCGGCGTAGCCCGCGGCCTTGCTCCGGTCGGTGGTGCCCGCGCGCGCCTCCGCCATCGCGGCTGGGTCGGCCGTGAACATCAGGACCGGCAGGTCGGGGTGCGCGCGGCGGATCGCCGCGGCATCCGCCCACGAGCGCTTGTGGCCCGCGGACCCAGGATCGCTGTCAAGGATGATGCACTGGGGTTGCCGGCGGGCGATCGCGGCGGTGATCTGAGCGTGATCGGCGATCGACTCGTGCTCATATCCAGCCTCGTCAAGGAGCGTCCCCACGAGCTTGCTGAGCGAGGGTTCGTCTTCCACGAGCAGCACCCACTGCTTGCCCGGCGGAGCCTCGGTCGGTGTGGTCGTCGGTCGAGTATCCATGTCGCCTCCAGCCCGCCATCCCCAATGGCCGGCTCTTGACGCGATGGTCGCGGAGACGCAGCAGGGGGTCATGACCGTTCGGTCATGCCACGCCGGACAGCAACAAGCGCCGCTTCAAGCGGCGCCTGTTACGGAAGGAGGGAGGGTGGAGGTGGGACTACTTCGTGGCGGCGGGCCTCGGCGAGCCCGTGTGGTCGACGACCTTCACGATCCCGTCGTCCACCTTCGGCGTGAGCTGGTCGGCCTGGGCTTGCGTGATCGTGCCGGCGGCGACGGCCGCCTGGATCCGGTCCTTCGCCTTCGAGTCGAGGTCCGCGACCAGGCCATCGCGCGACTTGCCGGCGGTCGCGTTCGCGATGTCGCCGAGGCTCTTGCCCGCACTGAGTTGCTGCTTCACCTGGTCGGCCGGAAGGCCGAGGTAGCTGACGCTCTCCTTCGCGACGTCGCCGACGAACTCGCGGAGCTTCGGGTGCGCCGCGCGATCGGCGGTCAGGGCCGCCACGATGGCGTCTTCCTGCGCCTGCGTGATGACGTTCTTCGCGACGAGCGCGTCGAGCGCGGCCTTGAGCTTCGCGCGTGCGGCCCCGACCGTCGACTGCGCGGCCGTCGTGTCGGCAGCGGTCAGTGCGGCGTTGGTGCTCGCGTTCGGCACGGCGGCGAACGCGACCCCGCCGAGCAGGCCGGCGCCGAGGAATCCGGCGCTCACGATCGCGGCGGTCTTCGAGCGGAGGATCGTCGCTGCGTTCATTTCATTCTCCCAAAAGCTGCCCGGGCTGCGGGCGTTCTATGAGAGGTATCGGATGGGTCTGCCGGGAGTTGCGGTCCCCGCCGTCCTCTTACAGCCGCTTAACAAGTCACCGCGTGCGCGGTGCGAACACCCGAAGCGCCTGCGCCCGGACGCTGAAGGTCTGCGGGAGGTTCCCGATGACGACGCCGTCCGCGTGGACCGCGAGCTCGCGCGTCGCCGAAAGCGTGATGCGCTTCCCGCGGTAGCGTCGCCCATGCGCGGGACGATCGCGATCGACCGCCGCGGCGATGAGCTCGCGCAGCACGCGGAGCTTGCTGTCGCCGAAGATGACGAGATCGAGCTGGCCGTCGTCCACCACGGCGCCGGGCGCGACCTCGAAGCCCCAGCCGTAGAACGGCCCGTTGCTCACGACCGCCTGCAGCACGCGGTGCGTCCGCGAACGGCCGTCGACGTCGACGCGCACCCGCGCGCTCCGCCGCCGCAGCAGCGCGCCGAGCGCCGTGAGCGCCAGGCCGCGCTGACCGCGCTGCACCGCGCGCGTCGCGTTGAACGCGTCGGCATCGAGGCCGATGCCCGCGGCCTCGAAGAACACCTGCCCGCCCACCTCTCCGACGTCGATCCGCCGCGTCGCCGCCTGAGCGATGAGCTCCGCCGCGGCGCGGGCATCGTCGCGCGGGATCTCGAGCGCGCGGGCGATGTTCATGAACGTGCCGAACGGGAGGATGCCGAGGGTCACCTCGCTGCCGACGAGCGCACGGGCGACGCCGCCGACCGTGCCGTCACCCCCCACGGCGATCGCCACGTCGTAGCGCTCGGCGACGGCGCGCTCGCCGAGCTCCGTCGCGGTCGGGTGATCGACCGCGGTCTCGACGACATCGATCGTCTCGAAGCGCTCACCGAGCAGTGCGAGGACCGCGTCGACGTCGGCGCGCGCGGTCCCGCCGCCGGCGGCGGGATTGACGATGGCGAGCGCACGCGACATGCGCGCGTCAGTGTGCGGCTAGCAGGTGAGGAGCGGGATGCAGATCAGGTTGGCGGTCGGGGTCGGGGACGGGGTCGGGCTCGGTGTGTCGGTCGCGGTCGGCGTCGGGCTCGGCGTGGCTGTCTCGGACACGGTCGGGGTCGGGGTCGGGGTCGGCGAACGTGCGCTGGTCGGGGTGGGGGTCGGCGTCGCGAGGATCAGGATCGGTTCGAGCGTCTTGGGCACCGGAGCCAGTGTCGGCGTTGGGGTCGGCGTCGGCGCTGGTGCGCTGGTCGGGGTCGGGGTCGGCGTCGGCGTCGGCGTCGCGGTGATCAGGATGGGCACGAGCGTCTTCAGCACCGGAGCCACTGTCGGCGTCGGCGTCGGCGTCGGAGCCGGGACGGGCGTCGCGAACACCGGCCCGGGCAGTGTGGTCGCCGTCGCCACTCCGGCGTTCACCGCTATCGATGCCGTCCCGCCATCCTGGAACGGCACGAACGCGGCGGTCGTGACGTCGATGGCGGTGGCCGCATCGATGACCGTCGCCGGACCGGCCGGCGCCGCCGCGCTCGGGACCACCGGCATCGGCGCGGTCAAGAACGGAACGACGCTGAACGGCGCGACGGGCCGCCTCCCGATGTGCGGCGCCGGCGCGTTCTGGGCATCCCCGTTCGAGACCAAGAGGAGGCCGGTCGCGGTCAGGACGACTGCGCCCTTGGCCGTTCCGTCCTGGACCGGTCGCGACGCGAGGCTGTTCGCGACGATCCCTGCACCTTTGAGGATGACCTGCGTCTGCACCGTGACGTTGCCCGGCGGCGCTGCGCCGAACGATGGCGGGTCAGGTCGGATGAACGTGCTGAATACTCCGCGCTCCGCATTCGGGATCGTGATGACGAGCCGTCCGTCGACGACCGCCACCGTCGAGCCAGGGACGTACCGAATGGGTACTCCGTTCTGCACCCCGACCGCCCGGCCATCAGCGTCGGTCACGATCGCGTTGAGCGTGAGATCCACCGTGACCTTCACCGTCGCGGCAGGCTCGGGGACCGTCTGCGGCGATCGCGGCGCCGAACCCGGGCTCACCGAGGTGATCTGACCCGCGCGGACGTGGACGTCGGTGCCCTGGGCGATCGTCGAGACATCCCCCTCGGTCGTCTCGGTGCTGGTCGTGCCATCGGCCGCGACGGCGACCTGGAACGCCGTCCCGCGGACGATGGCCGTGGCCGTCGGGGTCTTGACGTCGTAGTGCGAGTCCCCGCTCACCAGATGGGTGACGACGTGCCACGTTCGTCCGATGACCTGGCTGATCGCGACGATCTTGTCGCCCGACGCGCTCGCCTGCAGGTCATCGATCGTGATCAGAGTCTCTGGCTCCAGCTCCACGGTCGTGCCATCGAAGAACGTCAGCACGCCGTGGCTATCGGCTGCGGTACGCACCGTGTCGCCGCGGGCGACCACGTCGCCGTCGGTGATAAGCGCGAACTGACCACCGGCATGGCGGACCTGCACCGAGCCATCGAGCACCGTGACGGTGCTCGAATGGGCCTCGACCGGGGCCGCGAAGAAGACCGCGATGAGGCCGGTCGTCACCAGGACGAAGGCGAGCGTCGTCGCGAGGAGTGCCGGACGCGACCGCAGCCACCTCATCCGGACGCGAGGCTCCCGACGCCGAGGTGTGGCGACAGACGTGGCGGCACGAGCACGACGGTATCGCGGGCAC
>DATCQC010000249.1:0-20962 GCA_036569685.1 Candidatus Limnocylindria bacterium
CGCAGCATCGCCCGCTGGAGACCGCTCATGTCATCCGGCGGGGAAACAGGATCGACGAGGGCGCACCGCGAGCGTCTCGTTCGACACGGCAGCCCCACCGCCGGTGACCCGCGCGCGGAAGAGGGAGATGTAGAACTGGTACGGCGACACGCTCGCGAAGCGCTTGTTGTCGTAGATCCCGACGAGCCGCTCCAGCTCCGCGTCGAACCCGGTCTCCTCCTTGAACTCGCGGAGCGCATTCTCCGACGGCGGGGAGCCGATCTCGGCGTAGCCACCGGGGAGGGCCCAGCGCCGGTTGTCGGTGCGCTGGATGAGGACCACGTGTCCCGCGTCGTCGAACGCAGCCACGCTGCAGCCGGTCTTGGGCGTCGGGATGCCGAGATCGGGCAGGTACGGGCGATCGGGCACAAAGTCGGCATCGATGGTGAGCGCGGCCATGGCCTCAGAGATCGCGAGCATCCGCTCGTAGCGGTCGGTGTCGTATGAGTTCGTCGTGTGCAGCAGGCCCGTCTTCGCCATGCCGCCCAGCTCGTGCGCCCAGAACCGGAGCTGCTCCGAGGGAGGCATCTGCATCGTGCTCGCATACTAGCCAGCCGATGTGGGCCACCGGCACGCTGCTCAATCTCCTCACCGTGCTCGTGGGCGGGCTCGTCGGGACCCTGCTCGGCGACCGGCTGCCGCCACGGCTGCGCGAGAACGTCGTCGCCGGCGTCGGCCTGTTCGTCACGGTCATGGGCGTGAAGTTCGCGATCGACACCGCGAGCCTCCTCTATCTCCTTGGGGGCATCCTCATCGGCGGCATCATCGGATCGCTCGCCGGCATCGAGCGCCGGCTGAACGAGCTCGGGGCGGCGATCCAGCGGCGCTTTGCGACGCCGGGCGGCACGAGCACCATCGCCGAGGCCTTCGTCACCGCCAGCATCGTGTTCTGCGTCGGGCCGCTCACGTTCCTCGGCGCGATCCGTAACGGGCTGACCGGTGACGCATCGCTCCTGGCGATCAAGAGCGTTCTCGACGGGTTCACCGCGATCGCGTTCGCGGCGACGCTCGGCTGGGGCGTGCTGCTCTCGCTCGCCGTCATCCTCGTCTACCAGGGCGGTCTCGCCGCGGGCGCGTCGCTCTTCGCGAGCCTGCTCTCCGACGCGCAGCTGCGCGAGATGAACGCGACCGGCGGCCTGCTGCTCGTCGGGGTAGGGTTGAAGCTGCTCAGGCTCCGCGACGTGCAGGTCGCGGATTACCTGCCGGCCATCGTCGTGGCACCACTGCTCGTCGCCGTCGCGACCGCGATCGGAGGAGGGATCCCGAAGTGAAGACCCTGGAATTCCGGAGCGACACCTTCACTCTACCGACGCCGGCGATGCGCAAGGCGATGGCCGACGCGGAGGTCGGCGACGACCAGTACGGCGAGGATCCGACGGTGAACCGCCTCGAGGAGCGCGCGTCCGAGATCGTCGGCAAGGAGGCCGGCGTGTACGTCGGGAGCGGGATGCTCGGCAACCTGTGCGGCGTGCTCTCGCAGGCCGGCCGCGGCGACGAGGTCATCCTCGGTGATCTCGCCCACATCTACCAGAACGAGATGGGCGCGTTCACCGTCCTGGGCGGGCTGCACGGCCGGACGATCCCGAACCGCGACGGCATGCCGTCGCTCGAGGACATCGAGGCCGCGATCCGGCCGTCGGTCGGCGCGTTCCCGCGCTCGGCGCTGCTCTGCCTCGAGAACTCGCACAACAACTGCGGCGGCTCGGTGATCACCGCGGCGCAGACCCGAGCGGCGGCGGACCTCGCGCACGAGCGCGGCCTCAAGGTGCACCTGGACGGCGCGCGCATCTTCAACGCGGCGGCTGCGCTCGGCGTCGACGTGAAGGACCTGACCGGGCCGGTCGACACGGTGCAGTTCTGCTTCTCCAAGGGCCTGTCCGCGCCGGTCGGCTCGATCCTCTGCGGCCCGCGCGACACCGTTGCCCGCGCGCGCAAGGTCCGCAAGCTCCTTGGCGGCGCGATGCGCCAGGCCGGGGTCATCGCGGCCGCGGCGCTGGTCGGGCTCGAGACGATGCGCGAACGCCTGGTGGAAGACCACGTGAACGCGCGGGCGCTGGCCGACGGCCTCGCTGCGATCCGCGGCATCAAGATCGACGCGGCGAAGGTCGTCACGAACATCGTCTCGTTCGAGGTAGACCGCGCGGCAATGGACGCCGGCGACTTCCAGAAGGCCTGCGCCGAGCGCGGCCTGCGGCTCTCGCGCTACCTCGGCAACTCGCCGCGCCTTCGGATGGTCACCCACGCGAACGTGAGCCGGCCCGATGTGGACGCCGCACTGTCGATCATGAGCGCGGTGCTGAGCGGCAAGCGAGAACCCGTCACAGCCGCGGACTAGACGGGCGCGGGGTTCATCTCGTGTCGTGGGTCTTGAGGCGCGGGTCCAGGGCGTCGCGCAGCCCATCGCCGATGAGATAGAGGCAGAGCACGGTCAGGAAGATCATCACGCCCGGGGAGACGACCAGCCACCACGCGCGGACGAAGTACGAGGCGCCGTTGGTCAGCATGTTCCCCCAGCTCGGCGTGGGTGGGAGGATCCCGAGCCCGAGGAAGCTGAGCGCCGACTCGAGGAGCACGATCGCGCCGACGTCGATGGCCGCGAGCACGAAGATCAGCGGCAGCACGTTCGGCAGGATGTGCCTGAACATCACCCGGACGTGCGTCGCGCCGATCGCGTGCGCCGACGTCACGTATTCGCGCTCGCGGAGCGAGATCGTCTGCCCGCGCACGTAGAGGGTGATGCCGGTCCAGTTGAGCAGCCCGATGATGATGATCAGCGTGAGCGGGCCGGGCTGCCAGAGCGCCGCCACGATGAGCAGCAGGTACAGCTGCGGGATCCCGTTCAGCGTCGTGATGAGCCACGTGATGAAGTCGTCGAACGCGCCGCGGAAGTAGCCCGCGGCGAGGCCGACCGGCACCCCGACCACGAAGTTCACGAGGGCCGCGACGAAGCCGACGAACAGCGAGACCTGCCCGCCGAACAGGAGCCGCACGACCTGGCTGCGGCCGACCTCGTCGGTGCCGAGGAGGTACGCCGGCGGGTTGAAGGACGGCTTCTCGTAGGTGTGGAAGAGGTCCTGCTGCTCGAACTTGTAATGGAAGACGTTGTCCGCGAACACGGGAGCGAGGATCGCGATGAGGGCGAGGAGGAACAGGACGACCACCGCTGCGATGGTCAGCCGGTCGTGCCGCAGCTTGTACCAGGCGTTGTCCCAGAGGCTCCGCGACGCGCGCGCGTCGGCCGGTAGTGCGACCTTGCCGGCGGTCGCGGCGGCAGTGGCCACTACGAGACCTTGATCCGCGGGTCGACGATCGCGTACGTGATATCTCGGAGCAGATAGCTGACCACCAGCAGCGTGCTCGCGATCATCACGCCGGCCTGCACGATCGGATAATCCTTCGCGATCGCCGCCTGGAAGGTGAACTGGCCGATGCCCGGCCAGCTGAAGACCTGCTCGATGACCAGCGCGCCGCCGACGAGGGTGGCGAGGATGCCGCCGAGGGCGGTGACCACCGGGATGAGCGAATTGCGGAGCGCGTGCACGTACACGACGACCCGCTCCCGCAGGCCCTTCGCGTGCGCGGTTCGGATGAAGTCCTGGCCGAGCACGTCGAGTGTCTCCGTGCGCAGGATGCGCGAGTAGTTCGCGATCCCGACGAGTGCCAGGACGAACGCCGGCAGCAGGATGTGCTTCAGCCGGTCGAGCAAGTCCATCTGATCCTTGCCCACGGTCAGCATCCCCTGGCTCGGGAGCCAGCGGAGGCTGATCGCGAACAGGATGATGAGCATCTGGCCGAGCCAGAACACCGGGACCGCGTGGCCGGCGACACCGAACACGCGGATCGCCCCGTCGGCCCAGGTCCCACGCTTGAGCGCCGCGAGGACGCCGAGCGGGACGCCGATGACGAGCTGCAGGACCAGCGCGGTGACCGCGAGCTGCAGGGTGTTGGGCAGCCGCTCGAGGATCATGGCCCCCGCCTCGCGGTGGTAGATGAGCGACTCGCCGAAGTTCAGACGGACCGCGTTGCTGATCCAGTCGACGTACTGGAGCGGGATGGGCTTATCGAGCCCATAGACGTGGACGAGCCGGAGGTAGTCCTCCTGCGTGAAGTCCTTGATGCCGAAGGTGAACAGCCGGATCGGGTCGCCCGGCGAGAGCCGCGCGATCGCGAACGTGATAATGGAGATGCCGATCAAGGTGGGGATCGCGTAGAGGGCTCGCCGGATGAGGAAGTTCCGCACCGTGCCTCCGTCGATCGGGGGGAGCGCCCTCGCGGGCGCTCCCCCCGTCTCAAGCTACTTCTTGATCCACCACTGGTAGACGTTGTAGACGGTGCTGAACGAGCCCGGCTTGAAGTTCTGCAGCGAGTTCTGCGAGACCGCAAGCACGTTGTTCGCGTAGCCGAAGTTGTATGGCTGGTTCTCGTTCAGGATCTGGTTGAAGGTCTCGTACTGCTTCTTGCGCGCGGCGATCGAGCAGTCACCGTTGGACGGGTTGCGCGCTTCCTCGATCGCCTTGTCCATCGCCGGGTCCTTGAAGAACGTGAAGCCGAAGCCCTGGACGTTCTTCGCGGCGTCGGGGATCTGGCTCGAGTGCCAGATCTGGTACGGGTCCGGCTCCGCGCCGAGCGACCAGCCGATGATCGTCGCTTCGAGCGTCGAGTCACCGGTGGTGAGCTTGGTCACGAGGCCCTGGAACGCTTCGGGCGCGGCCTTGGCGTTGATGCCGAGCTGCTTGTACTGCTCGGCCGCGACCGTGGCGAGCGTCTCACGCTCCGTGTTGCCCGAGTTCGTCGAGATCGTGAGGTTGAACTTCTTGCCGGCGGCGTTCTGAAGGATGCCGTCCGGGCCCGGGGTCCAGCCTGCGTCCTTGAGGAGCTGCTGGGCCTTGGCCTTGTCGTAGGTGTACTGGTTGAGCTGGATGCCGCTCGGGTACGCCCACTGGACCGGCACGTGGTGGGCGACCTGCTTCGTCGCCTCGCCGAAGACCACGGCCTTGATGACCTGGTCCATGTCGATGCCGTACGCGAGCGCCTGGCGCACGCGCTTGTCGGCGAGTCCGATCGCCGTCGGGCTGGCGGTGTTCCAGCCGATGAACGTGTAGCCGAGGTTCTGATACTTGTCGATCTTCACGGTGGAGACGGTCTGCACGTCGGCGAGGTCCTTCGCCTGGATGGTGCCGAACGTGATCTCGCCGGTCTTCAGGCCGTTCGTGATCGCGGTCTGGTTGGCGACGACCTTGTAGACGTACTGGTCGATGTTCGCCGCGCCCAGCCAGTAGGTCGGGTTCTTGTCGAGGATGACCTGGTCACCCTTGCGCCAGTCGGTGAACTTGAACGGTCCGCTCACAACGGTCGGGGCCGTGTTCTCAGGAGCGGAGTCGATCTCGTCCTTCGACGTGTCGGTCACGTACTTGCCGAACACCTGGGTCGGGAGCACGTACCCGATGAGGTCGATGATGGCCGAGCACGAGACCTTCGCCATCGTGACGGTGAACTTCTTCGGGTTCGCGGGATCGATCGCGACGCCCGGGATCGTCGTGGCCGTCCCGTCCGAGTAGGCCTTGAAGCCGAGGACGTCCTGGAACGATGACTTGCGGACGGTCTTCTTGCTCTTGCCAACGGCCTTGAGGCCGGTGAGCCAGTCGTCCGCGATGATCGGCTTGCCGTCGGACCACACGGCCTTCGGGTCGATCGTGTAGGTGTACTTGAGGCTGTCCGCCGAGACCGAGAACGTCGCGAGGCGCGGCTGCGGCTCACCGGTCTTGTAGTCGACCTGGATCAGGTTGTCGTACAGGAGCGCGGTGATCCGACCGGAGGCCGTGTCGTTCACGAGCACGGGCTGCATGGTCGCGATGTCCGAAATGGTCGCTTCGATGACGCGCCCGCCCTGCTGCGGCGTCTCCGTGGAGGACGCCGCGGGCGAGGCTCCGCCACCGGGTGTGGCGCCGGAGCTACACGAGATGGCCACCAGCATGGCCGCGCCAAGGACCGCTACGAGCCTCCGCATCGACTCACTACCCCCCATCGCCCGTTTCGTGACCGGCGATATCTCTGGTACGCGGGACACTAGCCGACCGTTCATTCAGCGGCCATGCGGCCGCCGGTCCGATCAGGCGGGGGCGGAACGCGACCGGCCGGCTGGCCGGTTATCGGACACCGGGCCCACCGACCACCCCAGGACCCACCTCCCGCCAGCGGGGGATTTGGACAGCCGGTCCGGACCGCACGCTTCCGGAGGTGATGCCCTTCTTCCGCCGCGACGGCGGTCAGTCGATGGTCGAGCTTGCCCTGACCTTGCCGCTGCTCGTCTTCGCCTTGATCGGCGGCGCCGACCTCGCTCGGGCGTTCGCGCTGCAGATCGCCGTGGAGAACGGCTCGCGCGCTGGCGCTGAGTCCTACGCGATCGACTCGACCCCGACGAACGTCGAGGCGCAGACGGCCGTTGTGAACGAGATCAACCGCACGCCGACCGCCAATGCGCAGGCGTCGAACGTGATCGTGACGAAGAAGCAGCTGGACGGCGTCACCGCCTGCGTCAGCCCGCCGACCATCGCACTCCCCTGCTTCGTGTCGGTGCGCGTGCAGTACTCGTGGTCGACGATCATCGCCTGGCCGATCGTCCCCAACGGCGGGACGTTCGACCGGACGACGACGATGCGGACCTTCTATTGAGCCGGCTGATTCGGCGCCCGCACCTTCGACTCCGCGGCTTCCACGGCGAGGAGCGCGCCCAGGCGCTGGTCGAGTTCGCGCTCGTGATGCCGATCTTCCTGCTGCTCGTCACCGGCATCTTCGACGCCGGTCGCGCGGTCTGGCAGGAGAACACACTCGCGTACGCCGCGCGCGAGGGCACCCGCTACGCGATCGTGCACGGCGCATCGGGCAACCCGGTCGTCGGGCCGTGCTCGGTCTGCCTGAATCCCGTGACCAACAACCTCGCGAACGTCACGAACGCGGTCACGGCGAATGCCGTCGGCGTGTACGGCATCAACGTCACGGTCGACTACCCCGATGGCGGCAACAACCGCAACCAGCGGGTCACCGTCGACGCGACCGCCGCGTTCGTCCCGATGCCATCGCAGTACCTGCTCGGCGGTGCGTTCACGTTGACGCTCCGGGGCGGCTCGCAGCTAGTGATTCAGAGGTGATGAGGATGCGCAAGTTCTTTGGACCGGACTCCGAGGCGGGCCAGGCGATCGTGATGATCGCGATCGTGTTCATGGGTCTGCTCTTCGTCGTCGGTCTCGCCATCGACTCCGGCCAGCTGTTCGCCGCGAAGCGGACCCAGCAGGAAGCCGCCGACGCAGCCGCGTTCGCGGGCGCGGTCGTCCTCTACCAGGGCGGCACGGTCCTGCAGGCCACGACCGCGGCGATCACCGACGCCGCGACGAATGGCTACGTGGACGGCGTCAACAGCACGACGGTCACCGTGAACGGCTCCGCGACGGCATCGACGAACGCCCCGACCTCGGGGCTGTACGCCGGGGAGAGCCCGGTCAAGCACGTCGAGGTGGTCATCGTCCGTCAGGTGAAGACCACGCTCGTGCCGGCCGAGGCGGCGTTCAACCCGGTCCGGGCGCGCGGCGTGGCCGGCGCTGAGGCCGCGAACAATGGCTATCCGATCATGGCCCTCGGCACGAGCTGCGCCGCACCGGGGATCACCGTCTCGCCGAACCTCAACGTCGAGGTCTACGGCGGCGGGATCATCTCCAACTCCTGCAACACCACGTCGGTCTACGGCTTCACCTCTGGCCAAGATCTGAAGATCTGCGCGCTCGCGCCGGCGCCGTGCTCGCCGAACTCGTACACGTTCGACACGGTCGGCGGGACGACCGGCGACACCTTCCCCGCGGGTATCACGGTGCAGACGGGCGCGACGATCGCCGCGGATCCGTACGCGGGCTATCCCAAGCCGGACGGCAAGAGCTACATCGGCGGTCTCAACCCGCCGGCACTCCCGACGAACCCCGCGCTGATCAGCGGGACCAACACGGCGCCCGAGGGCATCTACACGAGCGCGCTCACCGGCGTGGCGCTCTGCCATGGGATCTACATCCTGAAGGGCGGCGGCCTCGGCGGCGATATCTCGCGCGACACGAACGCCGCGCACGTCGATCCGAACACCGCGACGCCCTGCGACGGCAAGGTGCTCATCTACAACACGACCAGCAACTTCCCGTCCTCGACCGGCACGTGCTCGGACGTCGGCGACGGCGGCAACCACCCGATCGTCCTTCGGCCGATGACCACGGGCAGCTACGCGAACATGGGCGTCTACCAGGACCCGGCCTGCACGACCGGGTTGGTGGTCGAAGGCACCGGAAGCCTGGACGCCGGCGGGACGATCTACTTCCCGAACGGGACGATCCAGCTGGACGGCAACAACGCGACGATCGATGGTGGCCAGCTCATCGCGAAGACGATCGATCTCCAGAACGGTGACCTGAACATCATCTACAGCGCCGGCACGACGGCCACGCCGATCCTCCCGCGCCTGGCCGAGTAGTCCGCTACAGCCCGATCTCCGCCGCCGCCAGCCCTATCGGGATCGAGCCGCAGCCGAGCAGCGCGTCGTGGAAGGCACGCATGCCGTAGCCCTTCCGTTGGGCCCGTTGGCGAAGGTCAAGGATCGCCGCGCGGCCGAGCGCATAGCTCGATGGCTGCAGCGGGTTGAGCGTGTACCGGCGGCACTCGCCGACGGCGTTGGGCCGCTCGAGCTTCGGCCCCTCCATCATGAAATTCACGGCCTGCTCGAAGCCGAGCGCCCCGGTCGAGAGCCCGACATCCACGCTCACGCGCGCGGCGCGCCAGAGCAGATCCTTGAGCCGCAGGAGCCGCGTCTCCGGATCGTCGAGAAAGCCGAGCTCGGTCATGAGCTCCTCGACGTAGAGGCCCCAGCCTTCGATGAACACGTTCGACCGGATCGCCTTGCGCGCGAGCGACGGGTGGTCCGCCGCGGTCGACAGCTGCAGATGATGCCCGGGGTAGCCCTCGTGGCAGGCGATGACGGCGATGCCCTTGCGCGGATGCCCTGACAGGCGCTCCTCTTTGACCGCGTCCGGCTCGCCCTCGGCGGGGAGCGTCACCCAGAAGCGCCCGCGCCGCGAGCGCTCGAACTGCCCGGGCTGCACGTAGGCCGCGTACGGGAGAGTCGGCCGGGCGAAGTCGGGCATCGCCTCGACCGTGAGCGACTCACGCGCCGGGAACGCGGCGAGGTCCGCGACGGCGGTCGCCTCCCGCGATCGCTCCATGTCGGCCCGATACGCGGCCACGAGCTCATCCTCGGCCGGATGCGCTTTCCGCAGCCGGTCGACGCTGTCACGCCAGTCCGAATCGCCCAATTCGCGCGCCGCCACCGCAAGTCTCGATGCGGTCTCGGCGTAGAGCTCCTCGCCCCACGCCTTGAGCGTGATCGCGTCGTACGGGAGGAGCTCCTTGTCGCGGAGCAGCGCGTCGAACGCGTCCCGGCCGATCGCGAAGCTGCCCTTCGCGCGGCGCATGAGGTCGTCGCGGAGCCACGAGGCGTACTGGTCGAGCGCGTCGCCGGCCCGCTTCCCCGCGCCGATGAGGGCGGCCTTCGCACGCGAGCCCTCGGGCGCGAGCGAGGGCAGCACCGCGCGGACGAACGTCGCTCCGGCGCTGGCGCTCTCGCCCGCGACGACGACGTACACCGGCGGGACGCGGTCGGGATCGAGGTTCGCGACGGCATCCCCCAGGGCGGCGGGCGCCTGCTCGAGCCGCTCGGCGAGCGCACCGAGGCGCGTCTCGACGTCGCCCTCCTCGCGAATGAGGGCGTAGTACGCGCCGCGCGTGATCGCGTCGGAGTAGAGGGACGGCTGGCGGCGGTGCCGCTCGAACGGACGGAGAGCCTTCTCGCCGCGCAGCTCTCCCAGCACGAGCGCGAGATCGGTCCGGTCGCCGGCGCGCCACGACCGAGCGTCGTGCGACTCGAAGACGTGCAGCCACCGGTCGGCGAACGCGTCGCGCGCCGCGAAGCCGTCGGCGGAAAGGTCGGCGAGCCGCGCATCGTGATCGTGCAGCCCGGCGATGGTCGCCGCGGTCGGGTCGAGCGCGTACCGGTCGTGGACGAAGGCCCCGATCTGCTCTCGGAACGCGGTCGCGTCACCTACCATCGACCGCAGTCTTTCAGGTCCGCGCCGACGCAGGGGAGTTGCCAGATGGCGGTCACACCGAAGTATCCCGATTGCCAGAATTGCGAGGCGCCCTGCTGCACGAAGCAGTTCATGGAGGACAGCGACAGCTGGTTCAAGCTGTCGGACATCCGGCCGATCTACCGGGCCGCCGGCACCGACGTGCACGTCGTCGGGTGGGCCCAGCAGCCCGACGGACGCCAGCCGATGATCGCGTGCGACGCCTTCGACACCAAGCACCTTGAGTGCGGCATCTACGCCTCGCGTCCCGAGCACTGCCGCACGTACGACTGCCGCGACGACGATCCGGACGAGTGGCAGGCCCGCGCGCACTGTGACGTCGAGCGGCACCGCAAGCTCGAGCGCGTCCGCGCGAAGGCGTGACCCACACCCGTACCAGCGTCATCAAGCGTGTCGAGGCCGAATACAAGGCCCTCGACGCGGTCGTGCGCAACCTGACGCCGGCCGATCTGCGCACGCCGGCGATGCGCGAGGAGGCGCGAATCCGGTTCACCGCGAAGGACGTGCTCGCGCACATCAATGCCTGGAAGTTCCGCCAGGCCCGCGTGACCGCGAACGACAAGAGCCCGCTGCGTGCATACGAGCCGCCGAAGACCGGCGCGATCAACGATACGAACGCCGGCATCTACAAGCGCTCCCACCGGACGCCGGCCCGGACGATCGTGGCCGAGCATCGCGCGGCGCAGCGCGCGATGCGCAACGCGCTGCGCGCCGCGCCGCCGGAGTACTTCCGCAAGCAGCGCTCGGCCCAGTGGCCGTTCGACGCCGTGGGTCACAGCGCCGAGCACCGCCGCAGGCACCTCGAGCCGCTCCTGTTGGGTCGGGTCGCTAGGGGATCCCGAGGGCGGTAGCCAGCTCCTCCGGCGTGTTCACGTTCGTGAACGCGCGGAACGTCGGGTCGACCGTGCGGAGCTCCGGCTCGTCGATCGCTTTCACCGACACCGCGTCGAAGAACGAGATCACCCGCAGGCGGTTCTCGGCGATCGCGCGGGCCATGTGCGGGAGGCAGGTCTTGGAGTAGAGCGCGTGCATCGTCTCGTACTCGCCCGCCACGCGCGGCACGATCACGTCGGCCTCGCCCGTGTGGCCGAGCAGGAGCCGCCAGAGCTCCGCCGACAGGAACGGCATGTCGCACGCGGCGACGAGCACGGTGTCGTGTGCCGCGGCCCCGACGCCGGTCGCGATGCCGCCGAGCGCGCCGCCCTGCGGGTAGCGATCCCGCACCACCTTCAGGCCGAGCGTCTCGTAGCGCGGATCGTTCGCGACGACGATGACCTCGTCCGCGACTTCCCCAAAGACGCGGGCGACCCGGGTGATGAGGGGCTCGCCGTCCAGCTCGATCCAGGCCTTGTCCTGGCCCATCCGCGTGCTCTTGCCGCCGGCCATGATCGCGGCCGAGACGCTCACCGGCTGATCCGCGCCGCGATGAAGTCCGCGATCGCGGACGCGTCGCCCGGTCCGAAATGCGGCACGGCCGGGCTCACCTCGAAATCGGTCACGGTCGCGACGAGATTACGGTCGTTCAGGCAGAGGAGCTCGGTCGAGAGGACGCGTCGCGCGACCTCGATCTTCGGCGTTGGCTCGGCCTTGAAGCCCTCGACGACGATGAGCTCGAGATCGTCGCGCGCGTAGCGCGCGATCGCCGCGTCGAGGCCGAGGTCCTCCGCGTCGTCGATGACCGCGGTCTGGCCGCCGCCGGTCACGATCGTCTGGAGGACGCCCGTCCGGCGGGCGCGGTAGCTGTCTTTGTCGGGTTGGTCGATCTCGAATCCGGCGTGGGCGTGCTTCAGGTAGCCCACGCGGATGCCCTTCCTCACCAGGAGCGGCAGAACGGCCACGAGGAGCGTCGTCTTGCCGCTGTTGTGGCGGCCGACGAACGCGATGCGCGGGGCCTTCAATCCGGCCGCGCTAGGCGGCGAGCGGTGTCCCGCAGCTCGCGCAGAATTTCGCGCCGTCGGCGTTCGGCTTGCCGCAACTCGAGCAGTACCGGCTCGCGCCCGGGGCCGCCGCGGTCCCGGTCGCGGTCGATGTGAGCGGCTCGCCGTCCTTCTTCTCCGCCTCGTCGCGGAAGGTGCGGACGCCCTTGCCGAGCTGACCGAACACGGTCGGGAGCTTCCCAGCCCCGAAGACGATGAGCACGATGATGAGGACGAAGACGAGCTCCGGTCCACCCAGATTGAACGGCATGGTCACTTCCTCGTGGCGCGCTCGCGCCGGTATCTCATACCGGAGTGTACGAGAGGGCCGGTCAGCCGAAGAGGCCGTCCAGCAGCGTCAGGAACAGCGGGATCACGACGAGCAGCATCAGGGCCGGGAGGTAACAGAGGACCAGCGTGAGCATCAGCTTGCCCTCGACCTGTGCCGCCGCTTCGATCGAACCGGCCCGCTCGGCGGCGCGCGCAGCGTCGCGGGCATCCCGGATCACCGCGATCGAGCCCTGGCCAAGATCACGCGACCGCTCGAGTGCCGCAGCCAGCGCACCGAGCGCGGGGATGCCCTCGGCCTCGGCCGACGCGCCGATCGCTCCGTACAGCGGAGCCCCGAGCGCGTACGCGTCGGCCGCCCCGCGGAGCGCCGAGTCGAGTACCGGTGAGGACGTCGGGACCCGGGCAAGGGTCGCCACCGCCGCCTCGATCGGACGGCCGGCCGCACCGAGCGCCTCGATGCGCTCGAGCAGCGAGCCGAGCGCGCGTTCCGCGGCCCGGCGGCGGGATCGGGCGCGCCGCTCGACGGCGACGGATGGCCCGACGAACCCCGCGTACGCGAGCGCGGCGGCGAGACCCACGGCCCCGAGCGCCCCGCCGGCGACCGCGCCGATGACGAGCCCGAGGCACTTCACGGCGACGAGCTCGGTCTGCGATCGCATCAGCGCACCTTGCCGCAGATCGCGATCGCTGACGGGCCGCCACGGTGGCGATCGCCGCACCGCCGGTGCGAACAGCGCGAGCCGGCGTTCGACGAGCGAGCCGCGTCGGGCGGCCGAGCAGATCGCGACGATCGTGAGCGCCACACACATCGCCCCGACCGCGGTCATCGCGAGATCCCGCGCACGATCCGCCGATTCACGACGATGCCGGCGACCTCGAGGACCCCCGCGACCGGAATGAGCACCGTCCGCCCGAGGGGCGTGGCCAGCGTCGCGCCGAGCCCCGGCATCGTCGCGACCAGATAGAGCGACAGCGCCGGGACGATCGCGGCCAGCAGGTAGCTCTGCACGCGCACGCCGGCGGTCCGCGCGCGGATGTCGGCGTCGACGCGCTCATCGTGCACCGCGCGCTCGGCCATCGCACCGAGCAGCGCCGCGGCCCGCTCGATCGGTAGCCGCTCGCTGACCCCGAGCGCGATGGTGTTGAACGTGGCGGTGAGCCGGCGGTCCGTCGAGCCGGCGACCGCTGCGAGGATCGCATGATCCAGCGCATCGCCCAGGTCGAACCGCTGGATGGCGGTCTCAATCGGCCGGCGTGCGATCCGGTCCGGACATCCGGCCGCGGCGCGACGCAGCGCATCGGGGAGCGCGATACCCGAGCGCAGCGCCGCGTGGGCGTCCTGGAGCAGCTGCGCGAAGGCGGCTCGCGCGCGGTCGCGGGCGGCCTGCGCGCCCACGCGCGCGGCGATGGAGGGAACGAGACCGATGGCGATGCCCGCGACCGGCGTGATCGACAGCGCGTGCGCGACGACGATCCCGGCGATGGCGACCGCCGCGCGGAGGCATTCCCAGCGCGCGAGGCCGAACGCCCAGCCAGCGTCCGCGAGCGCCGCCCGGTCGGGATGGCCGCCGAGGTGCGGCGTCCAGCGGCCAACGAGCGGCAGCGCGCCGACGGCGAGAGCGGCAGCGCCCGCAGAAAGCGCGCCGACGAGCGTCGTGCTCACCGCTCGTGGCTCCAGACGATCGTCGCGATCTCGTCCTCCACTCGCGCGATCTCTCGGACGATCCGCCGGCCGTCCGGACGCCGGTCGAGGTGCGCGATCACATCGACGGCGCGCGCGACGTGCCGGATGATCGCGGTCGATGACAGCTCCCCCGCCCGCGCCAGCAGCAGCTCCAGGCGGCCGAGGGCATCGCGAGCGGATCCCGCGTGCAGCGTCGTGAGCGAGCCCGCGTGGCCCGTGCTCAGCGCTTCGAGCAGCGCCGACGCGTCGCGCGGAGACCGGACCTCGCCGACGATGATCCGATCCGGCCGCATGCGAAGCGCGTTGACAACGAGGTCGGCCACGCCGACACCGCCGTCGCGTGCGGGGACGCACTCGAGGTGGACCGCATGGTGATGCGGCAGGACCAGCTCGTTGGTGTCCTCGATGACGACGATGCGCTCGTCCGCCGGGATGGCCGCCGCGAGTGACCGCAGAAGGGTGCTCTTCCCGGAGCCGGTGGCTCCGCTCACGAGGACGTTGCGGCGCCGCCGAACGGCATCGACGAGCAGCGCCGCGGCTTCTCCGCTGAGCGCGCCGGCGGAGACCCACGAGGCTGGTCCGGCGAGCGGCATCGAGAGCGGCCGGAACTTGCGGATCGACAGGCACGGCCCACCGACGGGCTCGATGACAGCGTTCGCGCGCGAACCATCGCGCATGCGCGCATCGACGAACGGCTGCTCGATCGTGAGCTCGCGGCCGACGCTTGCGGCGATGCGATAGATCAGGTCAGAGAGCTCCGCGGCATCGCGAAAGCCGAGCGCCACCCGTTCGAGGCGCCCGTCGCGCTCGACGAAGATCCGATCGGGTGCGTTCACGAGCACGTCCGTGACCTGCGGGTCGTCGAGCAGCGGCTGCAGACAGCCGAATCCGAATAAGTCCGCGCACAGCCGTTCGAGCTCCGGATCGGTGAGCCGGGTACCCGCCGCGGCGCGGACGCGCTCGCGGATGAGGCGGCGGCGCGCGGGGTCCGCATACAGAGCCAGCAACGTCGCCGGATCAAGCCCGGACGCGACCTCGCTTCGGACTCGAGCGACGAGCGCGGCGTCGATCATGCGAGGCCGCGGATGAGGGCATCGATGGCCCGCAGCGTCGGCGCTCTCGTCGCGAACTGGTCGTCGGCGAGGAATTGATCGCGCGGGATCGCCCCGCTCAGCGGCCACGGCAGGCGGCTCGCGATGCGGGCGGCGTCCACCGGCTCGGCGCCGACGACCACCACCCCGACCCATACGCCGAGACCTTCCAGCAGCGGCACCGCGCAGAAGGCCGACTGGAGCTGCGCGACCGACGAGCCCGCGACGAGACAGAGCCGATCGACGGTGTCGAGGACCTCCGTATCCAGCGCGTCGGCGCCGCATCCGAGATCGAGCACGATCGAACGGTCGCGACGGAGCCGAACGATGACCTCCGCGATGCGCGCTCCGTCGAAGACGCGGTGCAGCTCCGGCGTACCGGGCAGGAACGGGACCTCGCCCCAGCGCGACAGGAGGGCGGACTCCGACCCAGGTCGGAGCAGCGCGTCGGCGACCGTCGCGCCCGCGCACTGCGCGCGGAGCGCCAACGTGGGCACGCGCCGATCGAGGTCGATGAGCACCGGAGCGCGACCTGCGGCGGCCGAACGGTGCGCGACGAGCGCCGCGACGGTCGACACGCCGACCCCGGCCGTTAGCGACCAGAACGCGATACCGCGCTCGCTGGGCACCGCCGCCGCTCGCGCCGGGATCAATGGCTCGAGCGGCTCCTCACGACCGGTCGCGTCGCGCATGAGCGCGAGCGCGACCTGTGCCACCGGCGAGGCGTCGAGCCAGCTGCGCCACGTCACCCTTCGATCCACCGGGTGAGCAGGTGCTCGGACGCGCGGACCCGGAGCGCGCGAGGCGCCGCGCCGGTATCGAAGAGGACGGGCCGCAGTGTGTGCCGGCTCGCGCGCAGGCTCTGGCGCGAACACCATGCCGTCCTGCGGATCTCGAGCAATGCGTCGCTTCCGCGCAGCAGGGCCCGGCACAGCGAGCGGCGCCGCGCACCAAGCGGCCATCGCCGGACCGTTCGTCGCAGAACGCGGGTCGTGGCTTCACCGAGAGGAACGAGCCGTACCTCGACGACGTCGAGATCGTCCGGGCGCAGCCGGGCCGGGAGGAGCGCGGTGCCGAGGGCGCGGACCAGCATCGGCGGCGCCGGGACCTGGTCATGGGTGACCGTCGTGCGTACGCCGCGCAGCGCGAGGCCGCGCCGAACGCCATCGGCGAGACCATCGTCCACGCTCATCCGGACCTCGACGCCCTGCCGCCACAGCGTGAATCGAGGAGCGTCGAGCGCGAGATCGAACGGCTCGTGCGCAACGAGCTCGAGGAGCAGCGTCGTCACTCGCGGACGGGGATGAACACGAGCACGAACGTGCTCGTCGCGATCCGGTCGGCCACCCGAAGCTCGTCGCTCGGCGCCAGCGCCACGACGACGCTGCCGAGCCGGTCGGCCGATGCCCCGGTCGTGCCTCTCCCGCCGGCCGGAACGAACGGACCGCCATTCTCGCCGCGGACGTCGAGCACCGTGACATTGGCCGCGATGAGCTCGGTGATCCGACCGGCCGGTGCGCGCCCGGCGACCGGCACCGCGATCACGTCGACGTGGGCCCCGGCTACGAGTGCCCCGCCGACGGCCTGTGCGGGCGTCGCGGGTATCGCGACCGCGCGTTGGCCGGCCGGAGGCACGAGACCGCTGTGGAACGCGGCCGCGCCGTTCGTCAGCGCTGACGCGATGAGGATCTGGCCGGGCCATTGCGGCGCGCGTGGCACCCGGCCGACGGCGTCGCCGGTCGATCGCAGCGCGCCGGCCGGGACCGCATCCGGAGGAAGCTCGATCACGGCGAGGTCGTCGGACGCGATCGGCTTGTCCGCATCGAGGCTGTTCGCCGCGACGACGATCCCCACCCGCTGGATGCTCCCGTAATAGATCGTGCCGGCGATCGCCCCGCCGACCAGCGCGATCAAGAGAAGCGCGCGCTGGCCGATCATTCGACGAGCCCGGGCGCACGCACCGCGACCCGGATCACGCGCTCGTGAGTGGTGCCATCCGCGTAGTCGACGAGGAATCGCTCGACCCATGTGGCGCCGGGCGGGGCAAGCACATCCCAGCGCGCGACGAACGGATCGCCCGCCGTGCCAGCGAGGCTGCCGAGGGCGATGCCTTCACCCGACACGAACCGCCACGAGCGAACGTCGTCACCGAGGAACCAGATCGTCGTTCGCCGTCCGCGGAGCACTTCGATGGACCGGTCCGGCAACAGGGTGGACGCGCGCACCGGTGCGGGCGTCGGCGCTCCAGGCACGGGCCCGCCGCTGCTCGGCGGCGCGATGCTCCCAATGGGTGCCGCGCCGGATCGCGGCGTCGGCGCCGGTGAGCGCTGAGGCGCGACGGTCGGGCTCGGCTCCGCTCGGGCTCGGCTCTGCTCGCGTGCGATCTCGCTGTCGTCCTGGAAGAACACCACGCTGACCGGCACGAAACCGGCGCCGGTCCAGATGTAGTTCTCGTAATAGGTGCCGGCGACCGAACGGCCGTCGGTCAGTGCCCCGCGCCCGTTGAACGCCGCGCCGTCGTACGCGCTCGATCCGCCCGTCCCGACGGTCTCGAGAACCCGCGCGTACGAGCCGGTGGTCTCGTGCACGGTCTCGGTCGTGTACGTGGTGAGCGATCCAGAGCGCGTGATCGAGTCGCCGGCGTACGTGTCAGTCACGAGGTAGATCCCTAGCGGCGGAGCGACCGGCGCCGGATCGGGTATCCACATCGCCGGTCCGGCGCCGACGATGTCCGCGTCGTCGCGATAGGGGTCTCGACCGAGAGCGGGCTGAGCGGTCGCGACCAGCGTCACGAGGGTGAGTGCGAGGGTCAGACGTCTCATCGGGCGCCTCCATTCGCCGTCACGGCGACATCGGTGATCGGATGGAAGAACAGCGCCCCGAACAAGGGCGTCCGCACGGGAACGGTCACGCGCAGATGCACCGTCGGGGGCCTCGCGTCCACCTGGATCGCCGCGTCCGCCGCGATGCTGGCCGGCGTCGCGGCAAGGAGCGGAGCGATCGGGTCGAGGTTGTCCGCGAACGTCGCCCGTGCCACGTCCGCGGCGTCCGCGGCGGGAATGAGGGTGCCGCTCCGCAGGAGCTCCGTGTCGTCCTGGTCGTTGACCGCGACCAGGACCGCAAGATCGGCCGCCGAGCGCGCCCGCGCGGCCACGACCCGAAGGCTTCCCAGCTCCAAAGTGGTCATGAGGATGACGATCAACAACGGAAGCGCGGCGATCGTGGTGATGGCGCTCAACGGGCCAGCTCGCCGCGAACGACGGCTGTCGTCCGGAGTGGGACCGCGGTGCTGAACAGGAATGGGATCGAGATCATCGCGTTCGTCCGGACGCTGACCGTGAGCGGCTCGCGCCAGCCGACGCGCGCGGGCGTGACGTCGAGCGTCGAAGCCGACGGATCGATCCCCGAGAGCCGGAGGGACTCGTCCAGCAGCGCCCGGACCTCGGGCGCGTCGCCACCGAGCTCGGCGGCGTAGCGCGCGACCTGGACCGTCGCGCTCTCCTGGGCAAGCCATCGCTGGAACACATCCCCGAATTCGATGACCGCGAACAGCAGCGGGACGAGGATCGTGATCATCAGCGTCGTCTCGAGCGTCGCGAGGCCGGAATCTCCCCGCACGGCGCTAATGGACCGAGCCCATCTGAGTGACCAGGGCCTGAAGCCGCGCGACGAGCCCGTTGTTCCACGCCTGAACGCCCACGACCAGCGTCCCGAGAACGACCGCCGCGCCGATGATGTACTCGATCGTGGCCAGGCCGTCATCAGCCGCGGCGAACGATCGGATCCGCTGGATCGACCTCGGCTGCGCCACCCCGCACCTCCTTGAACGACGTGCCGAGGCTGCCCTCGCGCGGGCTGACGGGCGATGGGACGGCGGACCGGTACCGAGGTACCGCTCGACGAAGAGGCGTGCGGGCAGGGCGACGAGTTGCCGCCGCGGGGGTAGGCTCTCGGCCCGTGGGCATCATCCTCTATCCGCTGGCCGTGCTCGCGGCGATCGTGCTCGGCGCGCTCGGTTTCGGCACATCCCTCCCGGTCACGCACGTCGCGACGCGCTCGCGCAGGGTGCCCGCGCGGCCCGAGATCGTGTGGGGCCTGATCAACGACCCGGTCGCGACGAAGGGCTGGGGCGGCGAGGCGAAGACCGAGGTCGTCGAGCAGGACGCCCCGCGCCTGCTGGTCAGGAAGATCGTCGGCGAGAAGGCCTTCGGCGGGACCTGGACCTTCGAGATCGCGCCCGAGGGCCACGAGGCCTCCACGCTCACGATCACCGAGCGCGGCGAGGTCTACAACCCGTTCTTCCGCACGGCCATGCGCCTCGTCGGCCAGACGCGCGGCATCGACGGGTACCTCGCCAAGCTGCAGGCCGCGCTCACCTGATCTGAACCCGGGTCACCGCGTCGCCCTACTGAGGGCGTGAGCAAGGCCGAGTTCCTCGCCCGCGTCCGCGCCGCGCGCACGGAGCTCGAGCACGTCCTCGCGAGCCAGGACGAGCGAACGCTCGCCGAGACGACGCTCCCGGGCCAGAGCTGGACGTCCAAGGACCTGCTCGCGCACCTCATCGGGTACGACCTCGCAGTGCGCACGGCGATCGCGGACGTGCGCGCGGGCCGGACGTGGACGTGGCCGTGGACGGCGCCGCGCTTCGATGCCTGGAACGAGAGCCAGGTCGCGCCGCGGCGGTCCCGGACCTACCAGGCCGTGCGCGCGGAGCTCGATGCGAGCCGCGCGGATCTGCTTGCGGAGCTCGAGCGCTGGCCGGACGACGCCGGGCCGTTCGGGCCGGCGACCTGGGATCCGGCGACGAGCGCGATCTCGTGGCTCGGCCCGCACGAGCGCGAGCACGCCGAGATGATCGCGAAGCTCTAAAGCGCGAGCCGCCCGGCGTCGTGGAAGATCCGCAGCTGATCGCGCCGCACATATCCGCAGAGCGCGACGTTCGCCTCGATCGCGAGCGAGACGGCGAGCTCGGTCGGGCTCGTGCGCGACGCGACGATGCCGCAGCCGAGCCGCGACGCCTTGACGAGCATCTCGCTCGAGATCCGGCCCGAGGTGAGGATCGCTTTCCCGCTCGTGTCGATGTCGGCGAGGAGCGCCTCGCCCGCGATCCGGTCGACCGTGTTGTGGCGGCCGATGTCCTCAACGAGGAGCTCGAGGCCCCTGTCGCCGAACAGGCCGGCGGTGTGCGTGCCGCCGTGCTCCTTGTACCCCACGGCCCTCTCGAGCAGCTCCTCCATCCAGACCATCAGCTGCTCGGGGTGCACGGTCATGCCGCCCTCGACCGGCACGACGTCGAGCGAGAACGTCACGCCACGGCCGCAGCCGGACGTCAGGATCCGCTTGCGATCGTGCGGGACGGCGCGCGCGGTCGGCGCGAGCCGCACCTTCACCACGGTCTCCTCGTCGCAGACCTCCATGAGCGCGACGTCTTCCGCGCGCTGGATGATGTCCTCGACCCGCAGGAAGCCGAGGGCCAGCGCGATGACGCGGACCGGCGAGCACGCGATCGTCGCGAGCTCCTCGCCGTCGACGATGAGCGAGATCGCGCGCTCGGGCGGCGGAGAGCGGTCCAGGTCGGTCAGCTTGCCGTCGCGGTAGAGCCGCGGCGGTGCGGGGCGATCGATCCGCCGCACATCGGTGGTCATTGCGTCACGGTGCTCAGGTTCTTGGCGAGCGTGGCGGTGTCCATCGGGCCGAGCGCCACCGCGCGAACGACCCCAGCGCTGTCGATGAAGAAGGAGGTCGGCACGCCCTGGCCGAGCCCATATG
>DATCQC010000250.1:0-6368 GCA_036569685.1 Candidatus Limnocylindria bacterium
GATCGACCTCGCCTTCCACGAACACGCAGACGTTCCGCGAATCCGCGCCGGGCCCGTGGGCCTTGCCGGTGAGGATCGTGCCGTACAAGAAGGAGAGGTCGGCCGAGTCGGGCGAGTCCGGGTGCTTGACCTCGCGACTCGCCATGACCGCGCGCTTGATCCGCATCCCGACGTCGATGCACTGCCGGAAACCGCTCGGGTCAAGCGGCACGCCGAGGGCGTCGGCGTCCACGAACGCGTAGAACGCGCCGCCGAACGCGAGGTCGTAGCGCACCGTTCCCAGCCCTTCGACCTCGACGGAGTCGTCCAGTGCCGCCGCGAAGGACGGTACGTTCTCGAACGTGACCTCGCGCACGCGCGCGCCGTCGCGTGTCGCGCGCGCGGTCACGCGGCCGGGGGGCGCGTCGTACTTGATGACGTCGCCCGTCCGCTCGCCGGTCTCGAGGAGCGCCGTGGTCAGCGCGATGATCCCGTGGCCGCACATCGTGCTCCAGCCCTCGTTGTGCACGAACAGCACGCCCATGTCGCCGTCGCGCGTCACGGGCTCGGTCGGGATCGCGCCGTACATGTCCGCGTGCCCACGGGGCTCGAACACGATCGTCTTGCGCAGACCGTCGAGATGCTCGCGCGCGTAGCGGCGCTTGTCGAGCATCGTCCGCCCCGGGATCGGATCGATGCCGCCGGTCACGATGCGAAGCGGCTCGCCGGCGGCGTGCGACTCGAGGGTCGTGATGCGCCGCCACTCGCGCGGCGGCTGCCACCGCTGCACTAGCTGCGCCTGTGCGTGACGCCGTCCTTCATGACGAAGCCGACGGAGGCCTTGTCCTTGAACAGCGCGATGTTCGCGAGCGGGTCGCCTAGCACTCCGACGAGGTCCGCGCGCTTGCCGGGCTCGATTGTCCCGACGAGCTTGTCGACCCGCGCGCACTCGGCCGCGGTCTTCGTGGTGGCGACGATGGCCTGCATCGGCGTCATGCCGTTCTCGACCATGACCGCGATCTCCTCCGCGTTGCTCCCATGCGGTCCAACTCCGGTGTCGGTGCCCATGGCGATGCGCACGCCGTGCTCGACCGCCATCCGGAACGAGCGGGTGTGGGCTTCGGCCACCTCCTTCGCCTTTCGGATGGCGTAGGGCGGCATCGATGACGGATCCTTCTCGGCACGGCGGACCACCCAAAGCGGCGCGACCAGGGTCGCGACCAGATACGTGCCGCGCTTCTTCATCTCCGCGCAGATCTCCTCGGTCAGGTAGATGCCGTGCTCGATCGATTCCACGCCGGCAAGCACCGCGTTCTTGATGCCCTGCATCGCCTGGGCGTGCGACATCACGGTCTTGCCCGCGGCATGGGCCTCGTAGACGACCGCGGCGATCTCCTCCGGCGAGAAGCCGGTGGCGCCGGGCTCGTCGTTCGGGGAAAGCACGCCGCCCGAGGTCATGATCTTGATCTGGTCGGCGCCGGCCCGAAGGACCTCGCGGGTCACGCGCCGGATGTTGTCGATCCCGTCGACCACGCCGAGGGGGCGCTCCGGGTCCATCACCGACACGTTCACGCCCGATGGCATGAGCGAGTCACCGTGCCCGCCGGTCTGCGAGAGCGGCGTCACCGCGATGCGCATGCGCGGACCCGGGAAGAGGCCGCGCTCGACGGCCATCTTGACGCCGCGCGTGGTGAACCCGGCGTCGCGGACGGTCGTGAAGCCGGCATCGAGCGTCTCCCGCGCGTGCACGAGGGCCATCGCGGTGTTCAGGCTCGGCGGCATGAGCAGCCGCTGCTGGATGCTCTCCTGCCCCGGCACGAGATGGACGTGGCAGTCGATCAACCCGGGCAGGACCACCAGGTCGCCGGTGTCGATGACCTCGGCACCCTTCGGGGCGTCCTTCGCGATGCTCTGGATGACCCCGTCCTCGATGACGATGAACCGGCCCGCGACCGGATCGGCGCCGGTGCCATCGATGAGCGTGGTCGCGCGAACAGCGACGGTCATGCGATCGCCTCCTCGAGCTTCGGGCGGACCTCGGTCGCGATCCGCTCGATCGTCTCGTGGTCGAACGGCGCCATGAAGTACAGGATGAATCCGCGGGCGCCGGCCCGCCATAGTGCGGCGCAGCGCTCGACGAGCGCGTCGACGGTGTGGATCGGGTTCATCTGCACTGGCTCCGCGCGCTTGGATCGCACGCGCACGCGCTCGAGCTTGCGCCTCCACGTCGCTGACCTTCGCGCGCAGGACGACATCGGGCCGCACGCTCGTCAGCGGCTTGATCTCCCGGACGTCGCGGCCGACCTCGACGCAGTGCGCCCCGAGCACTTCGAGCTTGTGCGCGATCACCTCGGGGGTGCCATGGCCGTGCCAGTAGTCCGCGTATCTGGCGACCGTGCGGAGCGTCTTCTGCTCGCCGCCGCCACCGATGAGCAGCGGGAGCCGCTCCTGCACCGGCTTCGGCTCGGCGACGGCGTCCGTCAGCGTGTAGTGCTTGCCGCTGAAGCTGACGGTCGGCTCGTCGAGCAGCAGGCGCAGGACACGCGCGGCCTCGTCCATCCGGGCGAGCCGCCCGGCAGTCGACGGGAAGCGCAGGCCGTACATCGCGTGCTCGCCCTCGTGCCACGCGGCGCCGAGCCCGAGCATCGCCCGGCCATTCGTGATGTGGTCGAGCGTCGCGACCATCTTCGCGAGGACCGGCGGATGGCGATACGTGTTCCCGGTGACGAGCGTGCCGAGCCGGACGCGCGTCGTCAGCGCACCCCACGCCGCGAGCAGCTCCCAGGCCTCGAACATCGGACCCTTCGGGTCACCGTCGAGCGGGACGAAGTGATCCCACGTCCAAACCGAATCGAACCCGAGCCGATCGACGAGCGCGACGGTCTCGCGCAGCTCCGTCCAGGTCGTGTGCTGGGCCGGGAGGTTGATGCCCCAGTGCGGTCGCGGGGTCGCGACTATCCGAGCTTCCCCGTCGCCGCGTAGCGGTCGGCGACCGCGAGCGCCTCGTCGATCGCGTTGATGCCGATGCGCAGCTCGTCGCCGGTGACGATGAGCGGCGGCGCGATGAAGAGCATGTTCCAGCGGCAGAAGACGTAGACGTCGCGCTTCATGAGCTCGCCCTTGAGCGCGTTCGCGAGCGCGCTCGACGGGCCGTTCCACTGCTCCAGCATCTCCTTCGTGCCGCGATCCTTGACGAGCTCGATGCCCCAGAACAGCCCGCGACCGCGGACGTCACCGATCGACGGGTGCTTCGCGGCGAGGGTCTTGAGCTCGCGGCCGAGGAGCTCACCCATCCGCGCGGAGTTTCCGATGAGATCCTCGGCCTCGTACGCGTCGAGGGTCGCGACGCCGGCGGCGCAGGCGAGCGCGTGGCCGCTGTAGGTGAGGCCACCCCAGTAGACGTTGTCATCGAAGTGCTTGGCGATCTTCTCACTCACGATCGCGCCGCCGAGCGGCACGTAGCCGGAGTTCACGCCCTTCGCGAAGGTCATGATGTCGGGCACCGTCTTCCAGTGCTCCGACGCGAACCACTTCCCGGTGCGCCCGAAGCCGGTCATCACCTCGTCGAACACGAGGACGATCCCGTATTTGTCGCAGAGCGTCCGGAGTCCCTGAAGGAAGCCGTCGGGCGGGACGAGCAGGCCCGACGTGCCGACGATCGGCTCGAGCAGGATCGCAGCGATGTACTGCGGCCCCTCGTACCAGATGACCTCCTCGACGTGCGCGAGCGCCTTCTGCGCGTCGTCGCCGAACACCGAGCGGTAGGGATCCGGGTTGAGGAAGTGCACGACACCGGTGATGCCCGGCTCGTTCGCCCACCGGCGATTGTCGCCGCCGAGGGTCATCGCGCCCTGGGTCTGGCCATGGAAGCTCCGCCACTGGGTGAGGATCTTGTGGCGGCCGGTGAAGAGGCGGGCGAGCTTGATCGCGTTCTCGTTCGCCTCCGTGCCGCCGGTCGTGAACAGGGTCTTGGTGAGGTCGCCCGGTGCCTTGTCGGCGAGCTTGCGCGCGAGCGTGGCCTGGGCCTCCGTCGTGAACGCCGGCGTGACGTAATTGAGCGTCGCGGCCTGCTCCTGGATCGCGCGCACGACGCGCGGATGGCCGTGACCGAGGTTCGAGTTCACGAGCTCGGAGCTGAAGTCGAGGATCCGGCGGTCACCCGAGTGCAGCCACACGCCCTCGGCGGCGGTGATGACAAGAGGCGAAATATTTCCCTGCGCGGACCAGTTCACGAGAACGTGCTTCTTCGTGTCCGCCAGGACTTTCGCGACGTCGGTGCGATCCTGCGTGAGCGCCATCGGCGCTCGGACTATACGCTCGGAGGCGACCCATGACGTTCTTCGGCCTGCAGCTTCACCCGCAGTACACCACTTGGGGCGAGATGCGTGATGCCGCGCTCCTCGCCGAGCAGAGCGGGTGGGATGTTCTGATGACCTGGGATCACTTCGTGCCGCTCATGGGCGACGTCACTGGGCCGAACCTCGAAGGCTGGCAGGTGCTCGCGGCCTTCGGTGCGATCACGAAGAAGCCGAAGATCGCGATGCTCGTCACCGGGAACACGTACCGCCATCCCGCCGTGCTCGCGAACATGGCGTCGACCCTCGACAACATCACGAACGGCCGCGCCGTGCTCGGGATCGGCGCTGCGTGGAACGAGCACGAGCACCGGATGTACGGCATCGCCTTCGACACGCCCGCGATCCGGCTCGCGAAGCTGCGCGAGGCCACTCGGATCGTCCGCGGCCTGCTCGACAAGGGGAAGGTCACGTACGAGGGCAAGTACTACAAGCTCGAGAACGCGACGCTCGGCACCCGGCCGATCCAGAAGCGTGTGCCGATCCTCATCGGCGGCGGCGGCGAGCAGGTCACGCTGAAGATCACCGCGCGATACGCGGACTGGTGGCACGGCTTCGGGACCCCCGAGATCATCAAGCACAAGCTCGACGTCCTGAGGAAGCACTGCGCCGACGTGGGTCGCGACTTCAACGAGATCGCGCCCACCGCCGGCGGGGGGATCCTGGTCCGGGACGACCTGAACACGGTCGACAAGCGGATGCGCGAGGTGGCCGCGCGCAACAAGGTCGAGGCGCCGAACCGGCCGGCGGTGCTCGGGAAACCCGACGACATCGCGAAACGGCTGCTCGAGTACCACAAGGTCGGCGCCAAGGGTTTCCTGTTCGGGATGTCGCCGCCGTACGATCGCGAGACGATCGAACGGACGATGAGCGAGGTGAAGCCGCGCTTCCTGGAGCTCAGCGGAGCGCGCTAGGAGCACTATTCAGCCGACGTGGACAGTGCTGCGGTCGCTGACTTCCTCTCGGAGAGCCCGCTCTTCGCCTGTCTGAGCGAGCAGGACCGACTCACGCTCGCGGCGAAGATGCGGCCGCGGACGTTCGGCCGCGACGAGGTGATCTTCCACCGCGACGATCCGGCCGGGCAGGTGTTCCTCATCACGTCCGGCACGGTGAAGGTATCCGTCCCCGACGAGCAGGGCCGCGAGGTCGTGGTCGCGCTCGAGCGCGGCGGCGATGTGTTCGGCGAGCTCGCGCTGTTCGATGATGGCCCGCGATCTGCGACCGTCACCGCGCTCACCGAGACGCATGCCCTCTCGCTCGCGCGACAGGAGTTCATCTCGACGCTCGAGCGCAATCCGGACGCGATGCGCCGCATGCTCGCGCTCCTCGTGAAGATCGTCCGCCACAGCACCGGGCACGTGGAGGATCTGGTCTTCCTCGACCTTCCCGGGCGGGTCGCGAAATGCCTGCTCGACCTCGCGGACGCCTCGGGTGGCGACCAGGTCGATCTCACGCAGGAGGATCTCGCGGGCTTCGTCGGTGCGACGCGGGTCTCGGTGAACCGAGTCCTCGCGGACCTCGAGAAGCGCGATGCGATCAAGATCGGCCGGCGGAACATCAAGCTGAAGGACCGCGCGCTCCTGCAGACCGAGATCCGCTACTAGAAGCGGAAGGCGGCCCCGGATGGGCCGCCTTCACCGGACATGGAGGGTGCGCTTCGTGATGGCCCGGGGTTAGCCCCAGCCGTGCTCGTTGCCCGTGTCGCTGCCCGTCGTACCGTCGACGACCGCGTCTCCGCCGGTCGGGTGCTCCATCGCGCGCAGCTCATCCGTCGGGATGACCTCGGCGCTGGCGACGGTGCCGAGGCCGCTGTCGAACGGTGCGACGTCATGGATCGCGCGGATCGAGTCCGCCGTGCCAGCGTCGGCCATCTGGCTGGCGACGGACATGTCACCGGTGAGGGATCCACCGCGGCCGGCGTCCATCGCCGCCTGGTTGTCGTTGATCACCGCGTTGCCGGCGAACGGCTCGCTGTCGTTGACCGCGCGGGTGTTGCCCGCGAAGTCGCCGGTGCTCGCCGCTGCGCGAAGGTCG
>DATCQC010000251.1:0-3536 GCA_036569685.1 Candidatus Limnocylindria bacterium
ATCTCGATGTCGGCCGCGGGCTCGCCCGCGCCGAACAGCTCGAGGCCCCATTGCCAGAACTGGCGGTACCGGAGCTTCTGCGGCCGCTGGCCGCGGAACATCGGGTCCCAGTACGCGAACCGCACGGGCTGCGGCGCGCGATGGAGACCATGCTCGAGGTAGGCGCGCGCGACGGGCGCGGTGCCCTCGGGCCGCAGGCCGAGGCCGGCCTGGCCGTGCAGCGACACGTCGTACATCTCCTTGCCCGCCGTGTCGCTCGCCTGGCCCGACGTCCGGAGGAAGACCTCGCGGTCCTCCGCGATCGGCGTGACGATCCTCGGGTAGCCGTAGCGGCGGGCGCGCGCCATCACCACAGCGAACAGCCGGTCGAAGCCGGCCGCCTCCTCGGGGAGCAGGTCCCGCATCCCGCGGGGCGCTTGATACGTGGGCATCGGGGCATCAAGTATGGTCGAAAGGACACAGCTCACGGAGGTGCACCACGGCCGATCAACAGAGCGCCACCATCGATCTCGAGCGCGGCGGCAGCTTCACCATCGCGCTCCGCCCGGACAAGGCCGCCAAGACGGTCGCGAACTTCGTGGCGAAGGCCACGAGCGGCTTCTACGACGGCAAGACCTTCCACCGGGTCGAGGACTGGGTCGTCCAGGGCGGTGACCCGGACGGGACCGGCCGCGGCGGCGGCAAGATGCCGAGCGAGCTGAACGACCTCCCGTTCTCAAAGGGCTCCGTCGGGATCGCCCGCGGCGGCGACATCAAGGTGAACAACGACTCGCAATTCTTCGTGGTAAAGGCCGACGCGTCGTGGCTGAACAACCAGTACACCAACTTCGGCCAGGTCACCGCCGGTCAGGACGTCGTGCAGGGCATCAAGGTCGGAGACAAGATCAAGAAGGTCACCGTCGCGTGAGGATCGCCGCAGCGCTGGCCGCGATCGCGGTGGTAGCCGGCGCGTGCGGCGGCACCGCCGCTCCGTCGACTACGCCCGTTCGGACCGCGACGCCGATCAGCACGGCGGCGCGCGCCACCGCGACGCCGGCGCGCACTCCGTGCGTCGTGCGGTCCATCCAATTCGTCAAGGCGCCGAACAAGGCGGTCATCACGCTCGAGAAGGGCGGCACGATCACGATCGCCCTCCGTCCCGACAAGGCGCCGAACACCGTCACGAACTTTGCCAACATCGCGCTCTCGGGCTGCTACGACGGCCTCACGTTCCATCGCGTGGAGCTGACTCCCCCGTTCGTGATCCAGGGCGGCGACCCGTCCGGCGACGGGACGGGCGGCGGTACGCAGCCCGCCGAGTACAACGATCTGTCGTTCGTGAAGGGCGCCGTCGGGATCGCGCGCGGTCAGGACAAAGCGATCAACAACAAATTCCAGTTCTTCATTTGTATCGGCCAATGCACCTTCCTCGACGGCCAGTACACGAACTTCGGATTGGTCACCGACGGCCAGAGCGTCGCCGACGGCGTTCGCCTCGGCGACAAGATCAAGTCGATCACGGTCGAGTGAGCGCCCGCAGCTCGGTCGGGTTCGTCGCCGCGTTCATCGCGTACTGGCTGGTGGCGCTGCCGCTCGACAGCATCAGCAGCGCCGAGCAGCAGCTGCTGATCTCGCTCGCGACCTGGACCTTCCTGGCCGCCGCGCTGGCGATCCAGGCGCCGGGCGTCCGCGTCCAGGTATTGACGCTCGTGTGCGTGGCGACGGCGCTCGAGATCATCGGTTCGATCGTCTGGGGCGCGTACCGCTATCGCCTCGGGAACCTGCCGCTGTTCGTGCCCGCCGGCCACGGGCTCTTCTACCTCGCCGCGCTCCGCGCCGCATCGCTTCCGCTGCTCCAACGGAACGCGCGGCCGATCGTCATCGCCGTCGCCACGGCGTCGACGGTCTACATGCTCTGGGGTCTCGTGCGTCCGCCGCTCCCCGACCTCCTCGGCTTCGTGACCTGGGCGGTCTTCATCCGGTTCATCGTGCGCGGCCGCTTCCCGCTGCTCTACGCGGTGAGCTTCGTCCTCACGCTCGCCCTCGAGCTCTACGGCACCGGCTGGGGTATCTGGCGCTGGTCACCGGTCCTCCCGGGGCTCCTCCTTCCGGCCGGCAACCCACCGACCGGGATCGGCGCCGCGTACGCGGCGATGGATGGCTTGACCCGGCGGATCGTCGGTCGGATGACGCGAGCGCCGTCATCCGCGCCGGCGGCCGCGGAGGCCGTCGCGTGAGCACGCGTGGCGAGATGCTCGCCGAGTGGGTCAGCGATCTGCGCGGAGCGCTCGAGCGTCAGCTCGAGCGGACGCCGGACGCCGCGCTGCACTGGCGCCCCGCCCGCGAAATGAACTCGATCGGCGACACGGTGTGGCACGTCGCCCGCTGGCTCGACCTCGTCACGATGTGGCTCGAGAACGGCGCCGCCGAGACGCAGCACTGGATCAAGGACGGCTGGGCCGAGCGCGCCGGCTACGACCCGCGCGGTCTCGGCACCGACGGGCTCGGCGCGATCAGCGGCTACTCGTTCGCGGAGGTCGAAGCGGTCCCGAAGCTCCGGAAGGACCAGCTGCGCGCGTACCTCGGTGCCGTCTGCGAAGACGTGATCCCGCGGCTGCGCGCGGTCGATGACGTTGCCGCCGTGCGGTACAAGGGAGTGGTCCAAGGGACGTTCGGCCACCTGGGCGAGATCGCAGCGCTGCGGACGCTCTTCGAGCAGCAGGTCTCGGGCTAGGCGAGCGGGTCGTCGTTCCGTGGCTTCGAGCCGCGGGCGACATGGAAGTACTCCGTCGACAGCATCTTCATCCGCTGCTCGTCCGACAGGTGCGCTTGCCACTCGGCGACCTGCGTCGCATGCGCTGCGACCGCCGTCCGCTTCTGCTCGGCGAACGCGGACACGTCGGCGCGGATGTCGACCTCTTCGTCCGGCACGCCGAAGTCGCCGGGCGGCCCGCCCTGGACGCCGGCGGCGCGGAGCTGCTCGCCGATCATCTTGGCCACGCTCTTCGGTAGGGCCGTGTAGAGCAGCCGCGCGTCGGGCGCGGCAGCTTGGTCGAACGCGGCGGTCGCGTGGCGATGGATCGCCTTGTGGTCGGGGTGCCCGTAGATCCCGCTCTCATCGAACGTGAACACGACCGCCGGCGGATCCTCGCGGAAGAGCGCGGCGAGCTTGCCCACGACCTCGTCGTCCGGCGCGTTGACGTAGGCCCGCGCGTCCTTGTTCTCCGGCGTGCCGTCCATCCCCGAGTCCCGGTAGCCGAGGAACCGCACGTCCGTGACGCCGAGCGCCGCGCACGCCGCGCGGAGCTCCTGCTCGCGGACGGCGCCGAGCGTCTGCGGCGTCGCGTTCGTGCCGGGCGCGATCTCGCCGACCTCCCCACGTGTCGCGCAGATCGCGGTCACGTGCCAGCCGAGCGAGACCGCCCGAGCCATCGTCCCGCCGACCGAGAACGTCTCGTCGTCGGGATGCGCGAACGCCGCGATCGCCCGCTTCGTCACAGCTGGCGCCGACGGCGCGAGGTGACCCAGAACAGCACCAGCGCGAGCACGAACATCCC
>DATCQC010000252.1:0-7386 GCA_036569685.1 Candidatus Limnocylindria bacterium
GAGGTGGATCCGGCCGATTCCGTCATGCGGATCGGCAATGTGCCCATCGGCAACGGACAGCCGCTCGCGGTCCTCGCCGGGCCGTGCTCCGTCGAGTCGCGCGAACAGACGATGAGCACCGCGCGCGCGGTGCGGGCCGCCGGGGCGTCGCTCCTGCGCGGCGGCGCGTACAAGCCGAGCACGTCGCCGTATCACTTTCGCGGGCTGGGGCAATCGGGTCTCGAGCTGCTGAGCGAGGCTCGCGCCGCGACAGGGTTGCCGGTCGTCACGGAGGTCCTTACGCCCGCGGATGTCGAGCTCGTCGCGTCGCATGCCGACTGCCTGCAGATCGGTGCGCGGAACATGCAGAACTTTTCGCTGCTCGACGCGTGCGGCGAGCAGCCCAAGCCCGTGCTGCTCAAGCGCGGCATGTCCGCGACGGTCGAGGAGCTGCTCCTCTCGGCCGAGTACATCCTCGCGAAGGGCAACCAGAACGTGATCCTCTGCGAGCGCGGGATCCGGACGTTCGAGAAGTACACGCGCAACACGTTCGACATCAACGCGATCCCGCTGCTGAAGAAGCTCTCGCACCTGCCGGTCGTCGCCGATCCCTCGCACGGGACGGGGAAGTGGTACCTCGTCGCGCCGGTCGCGCTCGCGGCCGTCGCGGCTGGCGCGGACGGGCTGCTCATCGAGGTCCACCCGGCGCCCGATCATGCGCTGAAGGACGGCTTCCAGTCCCTCACGTTCGAGAACTTCGAGAAGCTGATGGCGATGCTCCCCGCGGTCGCGGGCGCGGTCGGCCGTCCGGTGGCCGCGGCGGTCTGATGCGCGTCGGGATCGCCGGCTGCGGGCTCATCGGCGGCTCGCTCGCCCTCGCCCTGCGCGACGCGCACGACGTGCGGGCGTTCGATCCGGCCGGCACCGGCGACATCGCCCGGGTGGCCCGCCTCGAGGATCTCCTCGCCGCCGACATCGTCATCGTCGCGACGCCGCTCCCGCAGATCGTGCCGACGCTGCGGGCACTGGCGGACCACGCGAACGGCACGGTGCTCATGGACGTCGGCAGCGTGAAACGCGAGGTCGCGGCCTTTGCGGAGACCGCACCCGCGACCGCCCGGATCGTGGGCGGTCACCCGATGGCCGGCGCGACCGAGCGCGGCTACGGCGCCGCGCGAGCCGACCTGTTCGGCGGCCGGCCGTTCCTCATCGTTCCGACCGCACGCGCCGACGAGCGCGCGATGGAGCTCGCGGGCGAGGTCGCCCTCGGCGTGGGCGCGGTCCCGACCGTCGTCTCCGCGCAGGAGCACGACCGGATCGTCGCGATCGTCTCGGGGCTGCCGCTTGCGGTCGCACGTGCGCTCGCCCGCGTCGGCGCGGACGTCGCCGACCTCGCGGGCCCGGGATTCCGCGACGCGACGCGGCTCGCGCAGACCTCACCGGAGCTCGCCGACGCGATCCTCGACGGGAACGCGGCCGAGGTGCGGGCGGCGCTCTCCAAGCTTCGCGTGGCGCTCGACCTGGTCGAGCGAGGGCTGGGCCAGTCCTAGCGCCCGAGCTCCTTCAGCATCTCGAAGAAGTCGGGGAACGTCTTCGACACGCTCTCGGATCCTTCGATGGCGACGCCCGGGACCTGGAGGCCGAGCACGGCGAACGCCATCGCGACCCGATGATCGCCCTTCGCGTCGACGACCCCGTCGTGCAGTGGCGCGGGCTCGATGCGGATCGAGTCGGCGAACGCCGTCGCGCGCCCGCCCAGGGCATTGATCGCGTCGGCGACCGCGTGGATCCGGTCGCTCTCCTGGAGCCGGGTGTGCGCGATCCCGCCCAGCTCGGTCGGCGTCTCGCACTGCGTTGCCACCACCGCGAGGCTCGGGAACACGTCGGAGCAGTCGCGGACGTTCGCCACGATGCCCTGCAGCCGCCCGACCCGCTCGACGGTGACGGTGCCCTTGCCGCGCGATACGCCGCACCCCATCTCCTCGAGGATCGAGAAGTACCGGACGTCGCCCTGCCCGCCGTGGATCTCATGCGCGTCCACGTTCTCGATCGTGACGCTGCCGCCGCAGATCGCCGCCGCGGCGGCTGGATACGTGGCGGCCGTCGCGTCCCCGGGGATCGCGAACGAACGTGGTTTCACCTTCTGCGGCTTGATCGTGATCCAGTCGAGCGTCGGCGCATCGACCTTGACGCCGCGCTTCTCGAGCGCGGCGATGGTGAGATCGACGAACGGCGCGGAGACGAGGGACCCGGTGATCTCGAGCTCGATCCCGCGCTCGAGCCGCGCAGCGACGAGCAGGAGGGCCGAGGCGAACTGGCTCGACTCATTCCCTGACACGGCGACCTGTCCCCCGCGGATCGGGCCCGTCACGGTGAGCGGCAGCGCGTCGGCGTCCGCGGTCGCTCCGAGGTCGCGCAGCGCGTTCACGAGCGGGGCGATCGGACGCTCGCGCATCCGCTCCGCGGCGTCGAAGCGCGTGTCGCCGTCGGCGAGCGCGGCGAGCGCGAGGGCGAACCGCGCGACCGTGCCGGACTCGGCCGCGTTGACCGGGCCGGTGGCGTGGGGGATGGTCTCGGCGCCGTGCACGGTGACCTGGAACGTCTGGTCCCACTCCACGCGGTAGCCGAGCGCGGCGAGCGCCTGGCGCATGGCGCGGACGTCGTCACCGGGGTCGAGGCGGCCGAGATCGAGCCGCGAGCGCCCGTCGGCGATCGCCGACAGGACGAGCTCTCGGTTCGCGATGCTCTTGGACGCGGGCACGCGGACGCGGACCTCGCGGAGCGGATGACGGAACGGGATGATCGGACGGGGCGTCACAGGACAGCGGATTATGGCCACGGATCCGTAGCCAGCGCACGGACGCTCTGCCACCATTCGCACGTTGACCAAGAACCGGCTCGAGCTGATCCCGAGAAGACGATGACCGCGGAGCACGGACCGCGGTGGCGATGGGCTCCCGCGCGAGGCCTCGACCTCGTCGCCGCCGAGATCGCGCTCGACTGGGGGGTCCGGCTCGGGCCGCGCTACGAATGGGCGCGCTACTCCTTCGCCGCGCCGGCTGGCGAGACGGCCGTGCTGAAGATCACGCCGGTCGAGGACGATGAGGCCGACCACGAAGCCGACGCGCTCGCGTTCTGGCGCGGCCGGGGCGCCGTGCGCCTCCTGCGGGAGGATCGCAGCCGTCGCGCGATGCTCATCGAGCGCTGCGTCCCCGGCCACGACGCGTCGACGATCGACGACCACGAGGCGATCCGCGTCGCGATCGCGACCGGCCGGGAGCTCTGGCTGCCCGCGGGCGGCGTGTTCCGCCGCGCGGGCGACGAGATGGCGCGCTGGCTTCGCCGTCTCGCCGAGCGGACCGATCACCCGTACGCCGCGATCGCGGCGGCGCGCTTCGCCGCGATCGGCCCGCGCCACGACGTCCTCGTGCACGGCGACTATCACCACCACAACCTGCTCCGCCATGCCGGTCGCTGGCTCGCGATCGATCCGAAGCCACTCATCGCCGAACCCGAGTTCGACGTCGTGACGCTCCTCTGGAATCCGCTGCAGGCGATCGTGACCCGAGAGGTCGTCGAGCGCCGCATCCGGCAGTTCGCGGCGGCCGGGCTCGACGAGCGACGCGTCCGGGATTGGGCCATCATCCGCGGCATTCAGCTCGGCCTGCCGCTCGATCCGGGCGAGGACGCGGCGACGTCGCGTCAGCTCGGGGTGGTGCGGTGGCTCCTTGAGTAGCGGGAGTAGCGGCTAGGGCTTCGTGAGGAGGATCGCGTTCGGGAGCAGCCGGCCAGGTCCGACGGTGTACTGGCCGTTGATCCACATCGCGGACGTGCCGCCGCCGTCGAGGTTGAGCGCATCCTGGACGCCGAGCGCCTGCAGCACGTACTGCGACTCCACGAGGCTCGCGTTCTCGGTGATCACGAGGTAGATGAACGTGCCGTCGGTGCCGATCGAGCCCTTCATCTCGCGCTCCTGCTGTTTCGCGGTCTGCTCGGCGCTGATGTCGAGGATCGCGCCGCCTTGCAGGAGGAGCATGAACATCGTGATGCCGGCGGTGATCGGCAGGTTCGCGGTCGGCCCCTGCCCGTACACGTACGCGCGCCGGTAGTAGGTCGGCGTCTTGCCGTTGAAGATCAGCAGCCCGTTCTGACCGATGAGCGCCGGCTTGTTGATCCAGGTGCCGAGGTCGCTGTTCCACATCGCGTAGTCGTAGGAGTTCACCTTGCCGGCGCACGCCGCGTAGTCAGGCGGACAGAGGTACGTCCCATGGATCGCGGCGTAGGCGTGGTCCGCGGTCGCGAATTGGTCGAGCGGCTCGACCGGGCAGTTGTTCGCGCAGTACGAGGCGTTCGCGGTGACGGTCTTCACAGTCACGTCCGCGAGCCGCTCCTTGATGAGGTGCGTCGTGAACGTGCCGCGCGGCGTCGGCACGCTGAGCGTGCTGTAACCCGTCGGGCTGTACACGCCGACCGGTTTTGGCGGCAGCGTGCCATCGGCGTTGAGGACCGTGACGGACCAGAAGACGCCGACGTCCTCCATCCAGGTCGCGCCCTCGATGAGCGGCCGGAGGTAGAGCCGGTAATAGCCTGGTGCCTGCGGAGCCTGGATCGTGAACTGGAACCACGCGACCTGGCCGGGTCCGACATACGGCGCCGGCTGCATCGCGATCCGGTTGTAGCGAGGCCAGCCCGTGTTCGGCGAGCCAAGCGCGCCGTCGCCGCCGAGCGGGCTCGCCCGGTCCTGACCGGGCTCGGGGCTCCACGTCCCGAGGTACGCGACCTCGCCAAGCTTGCCGCTGACCCACCCGAGCGATCCGGAGTTGTAGTACGCGACCGTCGCGGTCGACCGCTCTCCGGGGCACAGGGTGGGGTAGCCGCTCTGCCCGTACCACTGCGCGTGGAAGCCGGGGACGCCGGCCGTGTATCCGGCGGGTGGCGGGATGCCCGGGCCGGTGCTGCCGGCGCACGTCGCGGCCGCGCTGATGGGATGCGTCGCCGCGGGGCCGACCAGCAGCGAGGCAACGACCAGCACGGTCGCGCACAGACGAGCGAACGTGGTGCCCGTGGACATCCCACCCGTGTAACGCCTCGCGGGAAGGCCGCGTTGTGCCACCCGTTCGGGGGGGCGCAGAGGTGGAGGCGACGGCCGGGGGCAGCTAACCGTCGGGGAGCGAGACCGGCGGAACGTACGGCCGCACATAGGACCGATGCCACCACGCGCCGGTCGCCCGCCGCTCGGCCGGCGTCGTGAACCGGTAGAGCCACAGCTGCGCGCGGACCACGCGCGGCCGGTCGCCGGAGAACGGATCGCGCGCAAGCAGCCGGAGGATCGCGCGATCGCCCTCGAGGAGCTTGGCCAGCAGGGGCATGAACCATTCGTGGTAGCGGGGCGATGAGAACGCGGCGAACCACATGAGCCAGTCGAGCCGGAGGTGGTACGGCGCGTACTGCGGCGGCCGTCGTCGGACATCGCCCGGCTTCGCCTTGAACTCGTACTCGCGCCATTCGCTCGTGGACGTCGGCTCCGGATCGAGCGTGCCTTCGATGATCACCTCGAACCGCCGCTTCGTCACGCTGCCGAACGCGCCGTACGTGTTGACGAGATGGAGCGGATCGAAGCTTGAGTTCATGAGCTGCCCGGACGAGAGGAGGTTCTTGGCCGGCCGGTAGCTCAGCCCGACGACGAGCAGGGTGACGAGGATGACGAGAGCCTCGTGGGGGAGCGACGGCTCGAGCGCCGGCCGCGCGAACGGCAGCACCCGTGCGAGCGCCGCGTCGTCGAATGCCGCGAACGCGAGCACGATCGTGATGACGTTGAGCCACGAGAAGTTGCCGCTGAGGACGAGCCACGACTGCGTCGCCACGATGATGAGGCCGGCCACGGTGGCGACCGGCTGCGGTGCGAACAGAAAGACCGGCACGACGAGCTGCGCGAAGTGGTTCCCGAGCACCTCGATGCGATGCAGCGCGCGCGGGAGATGGTGGAAATACCAGCTCAGCGGATTCGGCATCGGCTGGGTCTCCTGGTGGTAGTAGAGGCAGGTGAGGTCGCGCCAGCACGCGTCACCGCGCATCTTGATGAGCCCCGCTCCGAACTCGAGCCGAAAGACGAGCCACCGGGCGAGGTACACGAGCGGCAGCGGGGTGGGCGTCCAGGCCGGTCCGAGGAAGATGGCCAGGAAGCCCGCCTCGAGCAGGAGCGTCTCCCAGCCGAAGCTGTAGAAGGTCTGCCCGACGTTCACGATCGAGAGGTAGAGCGCCCACAGCACCACCCACGCGAGCATCTCGAGCGGCAGCGGCCACCCCTCCGGGACACCGCTCACGACGAGCGCGCTCGCCGCGACCCCGACCCACGCGACCGTTCGGGCAAGCCGGTCGGAGTAGCGCAGGTGGAACAGGCTCGGTGAGGCGCGGAACGGCACGTACTCGAGGAACCGTGGCACCGGCAGCAGTCCGCGCTCGCCGAGCAGCGGGGTGAACTGGTTCAGCGCGACGAGGAACGCGACGAAGTAGATCGCCCCGATCCCGCGCTCGAGGACCAGCCGCGCCAGCCAGTAATCGGACGCCTCGAGCCAGCTCATGGGGTGGAGAGGCTACCCGTGGTAGACCGACTACATAAAGAGCCCTGCCGAGCGCTCGTTGAGTTGAAGACCGTGAGCCCGGACGCCGCCACCTGGGAGACCCTCTACGAACAGGAGTACCCCCGATTGCTGCGCGCGCTGGTGGCGATCGCTGGCGACGAGGGCGCCGCCGAGGACGCGGTCCAGGAGGCCTTCGTGCGCGCCTACAAGCAGGGGCTCGCGTCGCTCGATCGTCCGGGAGCGTGGCTCCTGGTGGTCGCGACGCGCGTGCTGTTCCGTGACCGGCGCCGCCGGGTCACGGACGTCGCCGTGGAGACGCTCCCGACGGCGCGCGACGAGATCGACTTCGCGATCGAGCGCGCCGATCTGCTCGTCGCGCTGCGGCAGCTCCCGGAGCGCCAGCGCGCCGTCGTCGTCGCCCGCTACTACTACGACCAGAGCTACGAGGAGATCGCGAAGGCCTTCGCCATCCGCACCGGGACCGTCGGCGCGACCCTCTCGCAAGCGCTCGCCAAGCTCCGGGCGGCCCACGCCGCGCGCCAGCTCGTGCGCGGGGCCCTGCGGCCGTGAACGAGCGCGATCAGGACGGCCTCGGCCGGGCGCTCGCGCGCGCGATCGACACGCAGCGGGTGCGCGAGACGCCGTTCGGGTCGTCCCGTCTCGCCGCGCGCTCGAAGCCCGAGGCGCAGCGGACCTTCACATTCCAGCTCGCGCTCGCGGTCGCGCTCATCGCGCTCGGCGCAGCCGGCGCCTTGCTGGGCCAGACCGACCTGACGAAGGATCTTGGGGTCGCGAGCGGCCCGCGTCTGACGTCCGTGACCCGCGC
>DATCQC010000253.1:0-3204 GCA_036569685.1 Candidatus Limnocylindria bacterium
GATCTCGAAGGATCCGCTGCCGCTCGGCGCGCTCGCGACGGAGCTCTTCCCGCTCCTCTCGCTGACCGCCTGGGGCTTCGGCACTGGGCTCGTGGTCGCGCAGCTCGTGACGACGCGACGTGCGGCGTCGGTGACGGCGGGCCTGGTCATCGTCGCGCTGTTCTCGCTGAATTCGCTGGTCCGGGCAGGCGGCGATCCCGGCCTGGCCAAGTGGCTCTCTCCGTTCTATGTATTCGATCGGAGCACACCGCTCCTGGCCGGCGGCGCGGTGGACTGGCCCGCGACCGCCGCGCTGCTCGCCGTCGCGGTCGCGCTCATCGGCCTCGCGATCTGGGCGTTCGGTCGGCGCGACCTCGGCGGCGCCCTGCTCCGAGGCCGACCGGCCGCGGGTCACGCCCAGCGATGGCGGCCGGCAGCCGACCCGCTCCTGCGGGTCCCGGTGCTCGCGCTGGTCGACCAGCAGCGCGGCTGGATCGCCGGCTGGGCGCTCGCCATGGCCGTGCTCGCGTACTTCCTCGCGTCGCTGGCGCGCACGATCGTCGACGGGTTCAAGGACATCCCGGCGATGCAGGTGTACCTCCAGCGTGCGGGGATCGGTGGCTACGCGGACGTCGTCGGCGTGATCTGGTTCTCGACGGCGCTGCTGCTCATCGCGATCTTCGTCGTCGCGCAGGTGAACGCCTGGGCCAGCGACGACGGCGAGGGCCGACTCGAGGCCGTGCTCGCCGCGGGCGCGTCGCGCGCGCGCGTCGTGCTCGAGCGGATCGCGGCGCTGCTCGTGGCCGCCGGCATCGTCGCGGCGGTGAGCAGCGCGGGCGTGTACGTCGCGTCGAAGGCGTTCGACATCCCGCTGCCCACCGACCGACTCGTCCTCGCGACCGCGCTCGTGCTGCCGGTCGTGTTCGCGCTCGGGTCGGTCGGTCATGCGCTCGTCGGCTGGCGCCCGCGCCTCGCGGTGGTGCTCATCGCGGCGGTCGCGGTGCTGTCCTACTTCACGCTCGAGTTCGCGCCGCTGTTCCAGCTTCCGGATTGGGTGAGCCGGACGTCGTTCTTCGTCCTCTACGGCACGCCGATGACGTCGGTGGACTGGGCCGGGGCCGCGACGCTCATGGCGATCGGCGTCGCCGGGACGGCCTGGGCGCTCGTCGCGATGCAGCGCCGCGACGCGGGGCGGTAGCGAGTCTCGGTCAGCGGACGGTCACGTACCAGAACACGCCGACGTCCTCCATCCACTGCGCGCCCTCGACGAGCGGCCGGATGTAGAGGCGGTACGTGCCGGGAAGCATGGGCGCCTGGATCGTGAACTGGAACCAGGCGACCTGATTCGGGCCGACGTAGTCGCTCGGCTGGAGTGCGACGCGGTTGTACCGCGGCCAGCCGGTGTTCGGCGAGCCGAGCTGGCCGTCGCCGCCGATCGGGCTCGGCTGATCCTGACCGGGGACCGGTGACCACGTGCCGAGGTACGCGACCTCGCCCATCCGGCCCGCCACCCAGCCCTTCGAGCCGGAGTTGTAGTAGGCGACCGTCGCGGTCGAGCGCTCGCCCGGGCAGAGCGTCGGATAACCGGACTGCCCGTACCACGATGCGTGGAAACCGGCCTGGCCCGACGGCAGCGACGCGGGCGGCGGGATCCCCGGGCCGACGCTCGACGTGCAGGCCGCGGTGGCTTGCGGCGCCGGCGCGACGCTCGCGACCTGGCCCGCGGTCACCGTGACGCTGCCGCTCGCTGCGGCGGCGCGCGTCGAGTCGATCGTCGCGCGGTACGCGCCGGGCAGCAGGTCGACGAACCCGAACCAGCCCGACCCGTCGGTGGTCCGCTGCGCGATGACGGTGTTGTTGCCGTCGTACAGCGTGACATGCGCGGCCGCGATGGGCGCGCCGCCCGGGTCGGCCGCGATCCCGCGAAGCTGCCCGAGCGACGGCGTGTCCTTCCACGGCATCGCCGGCGCGGCCACGGGGCTCGCGAAGATCGCGGGCGTGACCGGATCGTCCGCGCTCGGCTGGGTGAGCGCGGTGATGAGCTCGGCGCGTGCGGACGCTCCGGTCCGCGTGCCGGCGTTCGTCGCCGCGTCGGGCGTGCGGTACGAGTATCCGTTCCACCCGGCCGACGGGGCACCGACTGTGCTGTTCGCGACGGCCGTGCGCAGTTGACGGATGGTCGACGGCAGATCGTTCAGGTACATGGCCGAGCCGATCGCGCTCTGCCGCCCGAACTGCGAGTCCTTCGTGAAGTCGGACCACTGCGCGTACCACGTCCGCTGCGTCGTATCGGCGTCGCGCTTGTAGTTCATCGCGATGTTGAGGTCGAGGATGCCCTCGCGCAGCCAGCCGACCCAGTCCTGGAGCACCTCCGCGTAGGTGCGGGTGTTCTCCCACCCGCCAGAGCTCTGCGGTCCGGCGCCGTAGGTGATCGTGTCGGCGCTGATCCGGATGGTCGGCCGGATGGCGTAGGTCTCGAGGTAGATCCGGCGCACGATGTTCGTGACCTGATCGCGGCGCCACTGCGTCCAGGTGGCGTCCGTGTTGGACGGACGGTCCGTGCGGCCGGTGGCGGCCTGGAATCGGGAGAGCGCGGTCGGGTTGTAGCCCCAGGACGGGACGTTCGTGCCGAAGTTGCCGTCCGGGTAGCGGATCCGATCGAGGTTGATGCCGTCGACGTTGTAGTTGCGCGCGATGCTCGTGGCCATGTTCACGATGTAGGCCGCGGCGTCCGGGTTACCCGGGTCGATGAAGTACTCGTCGTTCAGGTTCGACGCGCCGTCCGACCGGTAGTCGATCCAGTTCGCCGCGCCCGTGGTCGACGGGCCATGTTGGTTGAACGCATGGGTCGGGTCCGTCGGGACCGACGGGCCCTGCCAGATGCCGGTCGTGATGATCCAGGCGTGGACCTGGATGCCACGGGCGTGGGCCGCGTCGATGAGCGACTGCAGGGGATCGAACGGCGCGGGCGAGACGCCGGCGACCGCGGTGCGCGGGAGGCTCGAGCGGTTGCAGAAGCAGTCGCCGCGCCGCACGACCTGCGCGACGATCGCGTTCATGTTGGCGGCCTTCACATCGGCCACGAGCTGATCGATCTGGGCCTGCGTGTAGATCCCGTCGCCGAACGCGTCCACCCAGAACGCGCGCAATTGCCCACCACCGGGCGCGGCCGGTGCGGTGCCCGGATCGGTGCTCGTCCCTGCCGCGTTCGCCCCCGTAGCGCAC
>DATCQC010000254.1:0-3725 GCA_036569685.1 Candidatus Limnocylindria bacterium
GTGCTGCTGTCGTTCGCGAACCTGAACCTCATCTGGTCGCCCGACGTGCTGCCGAACACGCTGTTCGCGTGGACGCTCGTGCAGAGCGGCAATGTCGACTACGACGAATTCGCGAGCGAGTCCGGAGCGGCGGAGCGGCCCGACCGGATCGACCGGAACGCGTATTTCTTCCGCGGCTGCGGGCCGGCCGTGACGCAGTCGACCGTCGCGCTGCAGAAGATCTCGCCGCGGAGTGCGGGCGGTCCGCCACCACCCGGGCCCGACCAGCACGTCTGCTCGATCTTCCCGCCGGGCGTTGCGATCCTCGCGTTGCCGGTACTGGTGCCCGCGGTGCTCGTTGGCGTATCGCCGTCGGATGCGACCGCGCTGCTGCTGCTCGGGCATCTGGCCGCGGCGATCATCGAGGCGATCGCGGTGCTCCTGCTCTGGTCGGTGTTCCGGCGATTCGTGTCGGCGCGCTGGTCCGTCGGGCTCGTGCTCCTGTACTTCCTTGCCACGAGCGTGCGGACCGTCGCATCGCAGGCCCTCTGGCAGCACGCCGGCGTCCATCTTGCCGTCGCGGCCGCGCTCTGGCTCGTGCTCGACGAGCGGCCGCTCGGCCGGACCCGTGCCTTCATGGCCGGCCTGGTACTCGGCTTCGGCACGGTCGCGCGGCAGACGACCGCGATCGGGCTGGCCGGGATCCTCTCTCGGCGCACGTTCCTTCGATCCGTCGCGGGCTTCGGCATCGGGATCATCCCGCTGCTCGTCTACAACGCGATCGCGTTCGGCAACCCGTTCGAGCAGGGCTACGGGAGCAAGCCGTTCGACACGCCGATCCCAGCCGGCCTGTACGGGCTCCTCCTCTCGCCGAGCCGCGGACTCTTCGTGTACGCGCCGTACTTGCTCTTCGCGGTCGCGGCGCTCGTGCTCGCGTGGCGCGCGCGCGGCGTGGTCGCCACGCGGCTGCGCGGGTTCGGCATCGCGGCCCTCGCCACGCTCCTGCTCTACGCGACCTACACCGAGTGGTGGGGCGGACGCGTGTTCGGCCCCCGGTTCCTCGACGATCTCGCCCCGGTCCTGTTCGCCGCGCTCGCGTGGGGGATCGGGCGCGGCCTGCTCGATCGGTCACTGTGGCGCCGGCTCTTCTGGATCGGTGCCGCGTGGTCGCTCGTGTTGTTCAACGCGGCCGCTCTCGTCTACGACCAGAAATGGGACACCGATCCGGTGAACGTGAACTTTCACCCCGAGAAGCTGCTCGATTGGAGCGACCCGCAGTGGCTTGCGGTCCTGCGCGCGCTGCCGAGCGGCGGCGTGCGGGCCGCGGCCGGACTCGCGCTGTCGCTCTTCGTCCTCGCGCTACTCCTGCGCCTCGAGGGGCTCTGGCCGCGGCGCCTATCGTCGGTGAAGTGACCTCCACGGCGTTCCTGCTGTTCTTCGGCCCGGGCGGCGAGAGCGCCGTCGAAGCGCAGCTCGACCGCATCCGCATCGCGATCGGCAGTGGCACGCTCCGGCGGGCCGCGGTCGCCGGGTTCGCGCCGCTGATCGCCGTCACCGCCGATCCCGCGGGCGCGCGGGCGTTCGGCGACGCGGGCGCCGAGACGATCGCTCCGCGCACCGAGCCATTCCACTTCGGGGCCGAGCTCAAGCGGGTCGTGAACGACCGGCGGATCGATCGGGTCTGCGCGATCGGCGCAGGCGCCGGCGCGCTGCTCACCGCCGGCGACCTCCGATCGCTTCGCGACGAGCTCGAGCGCGCGCCCGCCCTCGTGCTCTCGAACAACTACTACTCAGCCGATCTCGTCGCGCTCACGCCGACGAGCGCCCTCGACGCCATCGCCCTGCCCGCGACGGACAACCCGCTGCCGCGGCTGCTCCACATCCAGGCGGGCCTGCCGTCACGGCAGCTGCCCCGGTCCGCGGCGACGCTCCTCGACGTCGACACGCCACCGGATGCGACGGTGCTCCTGCGCCACCCGCACTGCCCGCCCGAGCTGCTCTCCGTGGGCGCGTTCGAGCCGGAGCTCGGGCCGCGGGTCGATGCCCTCATGACGCTGGTCACGACGCCGGAGCGCGAGCTTCTGGTCGCAGGCCGGGTCGGCGCGCCGGTGTGGTCGTACCTCGAATCGCAAACGGCCTCACGCGTCCGGATGCTCGCCGAAGAGCGCGGCATGCAGGCCGCAGGGCGCGACAGCGCCGGCAGTGCGCGGACCGCGCTCGGGTTCCTCTACGAACTCCTCGGGCCGCGGGACTTCTTCGCACGGATGCGCGAGCTCGGCGACGGGATGCTGTTCGACTCGCGGGTGCTGTTCGCGCATCTCGGCTGGCGACCGAGCGCGTCCGACCGCTTCTCATCCGACCTCTTTCGGCCGGATGCGATCGATCACGCCGGTGTCCGCGAGTTCACGGCCGCCGCGCGTGACGCGGGCTTCCCGCTGCTGCTCGGTGGACAGACCCTCGTCTCGGGGGTGCTCTGGACCATGGTCGATGCCGCGTGGTCCGGCCACCCCGAGCAGTAGGTGCGGCTCTTCGATCACCACATCCATTCGAAGCGCTCGGACGGGACCGTGTCGCTGGAGGACCGCGCGAGGAGCGCCGCGACCGGGCGCCCGCACGGGATCTCCGACCACTATCCGTGGCGGACCGGGATGCACACCGACGACGACGTGCTCCGGTACGTCGACGACGCCGCGCGGCTCGGACTGCGCGTCGGCATCGAGTACGACCTCGGCGTCGCCCCGCCGCTCCCACGCTCGACGCACGACGCGCTCGACTACGTCATCGGCTCGGTCCATGAGCTCACCCTCGACGGCAAGCGGCTCGGCTACGACCTGGCCGGCGCGCACCTCAAGGGCCGGACGGCTCCGCCCTACTCCGAGGCCGTGCGATTCGCGGACCCGGCATTGCAACGGCGCGTGCTCGAAACGCATCTCACCCTCGTGCGCGAGGGCATCCTCGAGACCGGCATCGACATCGTCGGTCACCCGACGATGTCACCGCTCGCGGCGCTCGGCGACCCGGAGGCCGCGTACCCGGTCGACTGGCAGGAGCGGTTCATCGCGCTCTGCGTCGCGCATGGCGTCGCGATCGAGATCAACGAGGCCTACGGGGTCCCGCACCGCGCGTTCCTGGAGCGGGCGCACGCCCGTGGCGCGCGGTTCTCCGTCGGCTCGGACAGCCACTTCGCCCTCATCCCGCTGGACCGCACCCTGGCGATGATCCGCGAGGCCGGCGTGGCGGACGGTCGCTTCCTGGACGGACGGCGCGCTCAGGACGGTGTGTCGAGCGCCACCAGCTCGTAGAGCAGGACGCCGACGGCGGCGGCGAGGAGCAGGTGCACGCCGTTCCCGCCCACGTCGAGCGCGAGGGCCACGAACCACGCGGCGACCAGGACGACGACGCACGTCCAGCGCAGCCGGCGGCCAAGCGCGTTGCTCATTGGCCCGAACGGTAGCGGGTACACTTGAGTCTCCTCGAGACTCGCCAGGAGGGGGAGCCGTGTTCCGGGGTCTTTCCGTCTACACGGGTAACGCCCATCCCGCCTTCGCGCGTGACATCTGCCGGCACCTCGAGATCCCGCTCGGGCAGGCCGAGGTATTCAAGTTCGCGAACGACGAGATCTTTGTGAAGATCAACGAGAACGCGCGCGAGCACGACGTGTTCATCGTTCAGTCGCTCGTCGGCCCGTCCGTGAGCGACGCCATCATGGAGCTCCTGATCATGATCGACGCGTTCAAGCGCGCCTC
>DATCQC010000255.1:0-2625 GCA_036569685.1 Candidatus Limnocylindria bacterium
GCGAGGGTGTGGTCGCCACCGTGTTGAAGTCCCCGTGGGCGTCGAGATACACGAGGAGCAGGTCGGGCACGACGGCGAGCGCGCCGGAGAGCGACCCCGCGACGAGGGTGCACTCGCCGCCGAGGATCGCGACGCGCGCGCCGGCGTTCAGGGACGTCTGGACCGCGTCGGACAGGAGGATGCAGGCCTCGCGCGCGGCGGTCAGCCACCGGTGCACGGGCGTTGAACGGGACACGCACGCGCTTCTCAGGCTGGAGCCGCGCCATGAACGCCGGCGCGAGGGCGGCCGGCGCTTCGGCCACGCCCATGAAGCGCTGCTCGGTGACGATCCCCGCCTCGAGCAGGTGGACCGTCCGATGGGCCATCAGATGTTGGTTCTTGACCGGCCGCTCGCGCGGCCCGCGGTCACTGGATGCGGCCGAGCAGTCCGCTCTGGTTGAGCGCCAGGCAAATGATCGCAATCGCGGCGAGGGGCCACTTGGACCAGCGGCCCGTGACGAGCATGAGGATCCCGCAGGCAAGGGCGACGAGCGCGAGGATGAGAGCAAGGCTCATGTGGTTCCTCCGTGCGCCAGCTTGTCGCACAGTCTCGCACGGCGGTGCTAGTCGGCGAGGGCCACCAATGCCCGGTCGATCGCCTCGAGCCCGCCGCGCAGGATCCGCGTCGGCATCCCGAATCCGATCCGCAGGTGCCGTTCCGCGTTGAAATGGGCGCCCGGGACGACCATCGTGCCCCAGTCCCGGATGAGGCGATCCACGAGCTCGGTCGACTCGATGGGGAAGCTGTAGCCGAAGAAGCAGATCCCGCCGGCCGCGGGCGCGACCCAGTGCAGCTCCTGCGCGTGCGCCGCGGCCCACGACTCGAGGATCGGCCAGCGTTCGTTCAACAGGTAGCGCGCGCGCTTCAAGAGCTGCTCTCGCCGCGCGAGGGCGATCTCGGCGAGGAGCTCGGACAGCGTCGCCGGCGCGATGGTCGTGTAGTCCTTCATCGCCCACGCGGCGGCGATGCGCTCGGGCGGGGCGACGATCCAGCCGATGCGCAGGCCCGGGAGCCCGTACGCCTTCGAGAGCCCGCCGGTGACGATGATCCGGTCATGGTGGCCGTAGAAGGTGGACGTCTCCTGCGCGAGCCGCTCGGCGCCGCGATACACCTCATCCGCGAGCAGCCAGGCGCCCTGCCCCTCGACGATCGTCGCGACGTCGAGGACCTCGGCCGCGCTCAGGATCTGGCCGGTCGGATTGTTCGGGTTGCAGATGCACACGACCTTCGTCTTCTTGGTGACCGCCGCGCGGAGTGCGTCGAGATCGAGGCGCCAGCCCCACTCCTCGCGAAGCCAGACCTCCGTGACCTTCGCGCCGAGCCCGCGCGCGATACCGTGGAGCTGCATGTAGTTCGGCATGAGGATGACGACCTCGTCGCCGCGATCGACGAGCGTCGCGAGGGCGAGGAAGTTCGCCTCGCTCGTGCCGGTCGTGATGAGCACGTTGTCGCGTGTCGCGTCGGGGTGGAACGCAGCGACGAGCGCGCGCGTCTGGTCACGGCCCATCCCGTTCGCGTAGCCGAGCCGCTCGGTGCGGAGCGCGTCGAGGTCGCGCACCGCGTCCTCGAGCGTCAGCGCCTCGAGGCCCGACTCGGAGAGGTCGTACTTCACCCGGTGCTCCCAGGTGGACTGCATGCGCTCCATCGAGAACTCGGGGAACTTCATCGCCGCTATGGTCGCACCGCGGCGATCTCCAGGAGATCGGTGAGCATCGCATAGGCCGTCTGAGCCACGTGGGGCTCGTGCAATTGCACGGCGAGGCGTCCCGCCAGGTCGGTCTCGACGACCGCGCCCAGCGAGAAGCCATCCACGGCGTACAGCGGGTCCATGGCGCTGAGGCGGATCGGGCCGACCGACGCGCGGACCCGATCGCCGTCGCGAACGATCTCGACGACCGGCCGCACCCGTTCGCCCAGCTTCATCGCCTCGCGCGCCATGGCCGCGGCGTTGTCGCCGATCGGGGTCCGCGTCACGTCGACGGGCCGCAACTCCGCCCCCATGAGCGCGTTCGCGAGGATCGACGCCTTTGCGGCGCCGTCCCAGCCTTCGAGGTCATTCCGTGGGTCGGCCTCGGCGATGCCGAGCCTTTGGGCCTCGGCGAGCGCATCCGCCAACGACACGCCTTGTGCGGCCGCCGAGAGCAGATGATTTGTCGTGCTGTTGAGCACGCCGCGGATGGACCGGATCCGCGCGAGCGGCAGTGCGGCGCGCGCAAGGTCGAACAGCGGCAGGCAGTCGGCCACCGTGGCCTCATAACGCAGGAGTACGCCGTGCTCGCGTGCGAGCGACGTCAGCTCGCGGTACGCGAGCGCGATCGGGCCCTTGTTCGACGTGACGACATGCCTGCCGCTCGCGAGCGCGTCGCGGATGTACGCGAGGCCCGGACCGCCGGTGCGCGCATCGAGCGGCGTCATGTCCACCACGACATCAGCCGATAGCGTCCCGATCGGTATCGGTCCACCGGTCCCGAACGACGAGCGCGCGAGCGCCGCTTCGAGGTCGATGCCCGCGTCGGCGGCGACCGATCCGTGGTGCGTCGTGATCGCGGTGACGACGAACTGATGGCGGCCGCGCGTGTCGAGGA
>DATCQC010000256.1:0-7016 GCA_036569685.1 Candidatus Limnocylindria bacterium
TGGCCCGTATCGCGTCGTGGACCGCGCGTGGACTCACGGCCTACGACGCGACGTACGTGGCTCTTGCGGAAGAGCGCGGTATCGGGTTGGTCACCAATGATCGGCAGATCCTCGCCCTCGCCGAAGGCATCGCGCGGCCGACCAGCCTCCGCTAACGGACACTTTCCGCGGCTCACAACGGCGGCGTCCCGTCCGTTCTACTGGCTGAGTGGATGACGCGCTGACCTTCGGGCAACTGCTGGAGCGCCATGAGCGCGAGCTGTTCGCGTACGCCCTCCGCATCTCAGGACAGCGCGCCGACGCTGAGGACCTCTACCAGGACACGTTCCTCGCGGCGTTCCGGGCGTGGCCGCCGCCCCGACGCGGGAACGAACGCGCGTGGCTGTACAAGATCGCGACGAACCGGGCGATCGACCGCGAGCGCCGCGCGAAGCGGGTCGTCGCGAGCGTCGACGACCTGGCCCTCGCGGCGCCGGAGCGCGACGATGTGACGCTCGCGGATCTGGCCGGGGCGATCGAGACCCTGCCGGCCGGGCAGCGCGCGGCGTTCGTGCTCCGGAAGGTGCAGGGCCTCCCGTATGTGGAGATCGCGGTCGCGCTCGAATGCACGGAGGAAGCGGCGCGCGCGCGAGTGAGCGAAGCGCTGAAGAAAGTGAAAGAGGCGGTGGCCGAGAGATGACGATCGACGTAGCACTCAACGAAGCGCGCGAGCGGCTGCTCGCGAAGGCGAAGAAGGAGGGCCTGACGACGATCGGGTACGACGTGCTTGGATCGCCGCTCGGGCCGCTCTGGGTCGCGATCGGACCAAAGGGCGTCACGACGATCCACTACGGCAGCGAGCCGACGGAGAACGAGCTGCGCCGCCTCGTCCGCGTCTACGGGCCCGGCGTCGTTCCGGACCACAAGCGGTCGAGCGCGCTCGCGCGCGAGCTCGATCAGTACTTCAACGGGCGGCGGCACGAGTTCAACATCGACGTCGACCTGTCAGGCCTGACGCCGTTCCAGACGAAGATCCTCGTGGCGACCGCGCAGATCCCATTCGGCGCGGTGAGCACGTACCAGCAGATCGCGCGGCGGGCCGGCAACGAGAAGGCGTCGCGCGCGGCGGGCGGCGCGCTCAATCAGAACCCCATCCCGATCGTCGTGCCGTGCCACCGGGTCGTCGGATCGAACGGCGCGCTGGTCGGGTACGCGGGCGGGCTCGATGTGAAGCGGCGCCTGCTCGCGATCGAGGGCGCGGATGTCGCGAAGCGGAACTAGTCCGCCGGAAAGCGATAGCCGACGCCGCGCGCCGTGAGGATGAGCTCGGGCTTCCCCGGATCGCGCTCGAGCTTCGTCCGCAGGCGACCCACGTACACCTTGAGGTAGTGGACCTCCTCGCGGTACTCGTCGCCCCACACCTTCTTCAGGAGCTCGCGGTGCGTCATCACCCGTCCCGGATTCGTGACGAGCTGGAACAGCAGGTTGTATTCGGTCGGCGTGAGCGCGACGTGCTGGCCGCGCAGCGTGACCCGGCGCTGCGCGAAGTCGATGCGCAGCTCGCCGCGGACGAGCTCGTTCGCGCGAGTCGCCTCGGTCCCGGCGCGGTAACGGCGCAGAACCGCATCCATCCGCGCGACGAGCTCCTTCTGGCTGAACGGCTTCGTGACGTAGTCGTCGGCGCCGAGCTCCAATCCGCGCACGCGATCCTGCTCCGCATCGCGCGCGGTGAGCACGATGATCGGCACGTCGCTGCCGCCGCCACGCAACGCGCCAAGGACCGTGAACCCGTCGACGCCGGGCATCGTGAGATCGAGGATCACGAGGTCCCACGTTTCGCGGGCCGCGCGCTCGAGCGCGTCGGCGCCGCTGTGGGACTCCGAAACCTCGTAGTCCGGACGCTGGTACGCGATGCCCATCTTCACCAGGTTCGCGACGTCCGGCTCGTCGTCGACGACGAGCACCTTCATACCGGCAGCTCGACCACGAACGTGTTGCCGGTCGGCGCGTGGTCCTCCACGAGCACGGTGCCGCCGTGCAGCTCGGCGAGGGTCTTCGCGATGGCGAGGCCGAGGCCCGAGCCGCCGGGTGCGTCGCGATGGGCCGGACGGCGATAGAACTTGTCGAACAGCCGCTCGCGCTCCGCTGCGGGGATGGGCGTGCCCTCGTCGCTCACCGTCAGGCGGAGGCGGCCGCCGTCCGCTTCGGCGCCCAGGGTGATCGTGCTCTTCTCGGGCGCATAGCGAACGGCGTTCGCCACGAGGTTGCCGAGGATCTGCTGCATCCGCCGCCGGTCGACGAACGCGAGCGGTGGTGCACCGTCGTCGTCCACGGCGATCCCCTGACCGCGTTGCGCGGCGAGCACCTTGTGCGCGGCCGCGGCATCGTTCAGCAGGAGGCCGGGCGAGATGTATTCGCGTTCGAGCTCGATCTGCGTTTCCTGCAGGTGAGCGAGGTCGAGCAGGTCCTGCACCGTGCGGTCGAGCCGCTCGACGTGCCGGCGGGCCTGGGCGATGAGCTGCTCGGTGTCGCTTGCACGACCCTGGGCGAGCAGCTCCAGCGAGCCGCCGATGACGGTGAGCGGCGTGCGCAGCTCGTGACTGATCGTCGCGAGGAATTCGTCCTTCAACTTGTCGGCCGCGCGAAGCGCCTCAGCCTGGCTCGCCTCGGCGAACAGGCGGTCGTTCTCGAGCACCTGCGCGACGAGGCCGGCGACCGTCTCGGCGAGCCGTACGTCGTCGGCGCCGAACGCGTCGGGCAGCGAGCGCGACAGCGAGAACACGGCCACGGACCGGCCGCGCACCCGCAGGGGTACGAGGACGACCGAGCGTGGCTCCTCGTTGGGCCGGACCGACACGTAGCGCGGATCGGTGAGGAGATTGCGCACGAGGAGCGTCGAGTCGCCGGCCATCGCCGCGCCAAGCAGTCCCTCGCCGAGCCGCAGACGCGGCGCCGGGTGCGCTTCCGCGGCCGCGCTCGCGGCGAGGCGATAGAGCGGCCGGTATTCGCCGAGCTCCTCATCGGCGACGAAGACCGTCGCGCGATCGAAGCGCAGGACGTCACGGCTCGCGCGAAGGACGGCGGGCACGATCGCGTCGGCCGACGGGATGCCGGCGACGATCCGCATCACCTGCTCGAGCGCGGCATCCTCGGCGACACGCCGCTGCAGTCCGGTGATCAGACCTTCGCGCTCGTCGCGGAGCTGCCGGAGCTCGCGGAGCCCGCGGTCCAGCAGGAGCGCGGTGAGCCCGAAGACCGCAACGATGAAGATCGCGCGCTCGGGCGGCGTGACGAACCCGAACGCGGCCGTCCGGAACGCGGCGATGGCGAGGTAGCCGACGGAAGAGACCGCGGCTGCGCTCCACGCGCCGATGGTGCCGAAGCGGAACGCGCCGGTGATGATGACGACCATGGCGATGAGGTAGGTCACCCACCCGGGGTCGCTCGAGAAGAGGAACATCGCGACGACCAGGACGGTCAGGTCGCAGGCGTAGGAGATCGCGGCGATGCCGCGATGCCGCTCCAGGGAGGTCGCGCGACCGGAGGCGCGCAGCACGACCACGCCGTACGCGACGATCGCGGCGCCGAGCAGGAAGACGCCCGGGAGCCAGAGGTTCGAGAAGAACGGCCCGAGGAGCAGCTCGAGCACGGCCGCGCCCCAGCGAATGCGCGCGATGGTGCGTTCGACGCGCTGAGCCTCGCGGAGGAGTCCTTCGCTCACCGGCGGCTGAGATTACCCGAGCGCGAGCGCGATGACGCCCCCCACCATTAGTACTGCCGCGATCGATCTCCTGCCGATGTCGGCCTCGGCCAGCGATCGGGCGCCCATGAGCACGCCGAAGAGGATCCCGATCTCCCGCGCGGGGGCGACGTAGCTGACCGGGCTGATCGCCAGCGCCGTCAGCACGAGCATGTACGCGAGCGGGGAAAGCGACGCCACAGCGAGCGCGGCGGTCCGGTTCGCTGCCCATTCCGCCTTGACCTCGACCCATCGCGAGAGCGCCTGTGGCGTGAGGATGATCGCCCGGAAGACGTTCGCGCCCCACTCGTACACGATCGGCGGGATGAGCAGCACGCTCACCGCGCGCTTGTCCCACAGCGTGTACGCGGCGATCGTCACGCCGGTGAGAAGGGCGTAGGCGACCGCAACGCCGACGCCGCGCTGGCGGAGCTTGCGCGGATCGCCGGTCAGCGCCAGCACGCCGGCGACGATCGCGAGCGCGCCGGCGATCGCGAGCGCGGTCGGGCGCTCGCCGAACAGCATGATCGCGCCGACGAGCGCCAGGACCGGCCCGGTGCCACGGGCGAGCGGGTACACGACCGACAGGTCGCCGGCGCGATAGCCGCGCAGCAGGAAGATGCCATACGCGACGTTGAGCGCCGCGTTCACGAACATCCAAACCAGACCGATCGCGCCGATCTGCGCGCCGGTGATGACCAGCACGGCGATCGCGAGTGGCGCGTACAGCGGGATGCTCAGCGTGAAGGCGAGCCAGAGGAACGGTGCGCCGCCCCGCGCGCGCTTCGCGAAGAGATTCCAGGTCGCGTGCGCAACGGCCGACGCGAGGATGAGTACCAGGGCGAACGCGGTCATCGCCGGGTCTTGAGCGCCGCGCGGAGCGCCGCCTTGAACGGCGCGGGCCGCGCCTCCACCACCGACACGTCGTCGCAGCCGACCCACCGCGCGGCCTCGACGAGCGCGCGGGCGATCTGCTTCGCCGCGGCGGTCTCGCCGCTCACGCGCTTCGCCACGAGCGTCGTCCCGCTGCGGCCAGGATCGACGCGGCCGACGAGCTTCCCGCCCGCGAGCACGGGCATCACGAAGTAGCCGTGCACCCGGTCGGGCGCGGGCACGTACGCCTCGAACTTGTGCTCGTAGGCGAACACGCGCGCGGTCCGCGGCCGGTCCCAGATGAGCGAATCGAACGGCGAGATGAGTGTGGTGCGGTGCGCTCCCCGAACGGTGCCGGCGGAGAGCGCCTTCAACGCGCGGCGCGACGCCCACGCCTCGCCCTCCCAGCCGCGCACCGTGACCGGGACCAGCTTCGCGCGTTCGATCGCCGCACGCGCCTCCGGGATGCCCACGCCGAACCAGCCGAAGTAGCCACGGAGGTCGCGAAGCGTCCCGACGCCGAGCCGGTCCGCGGCGAGCCCCACGAGTGCGGCGTGGCAGGTCGGGTCGTCCCAGTCGATGGCTCGCAGGCGCGCCGGCACGGCACGTTCCGCGAGGTCGTACACGCGCCGCCAGGCCTGGCGTTCGACGCAGACGACCCTGCCGATCGCGAGGAGCCGCTCGAGCGCGATCTTCTCCGTGGACCAGTGCCACCAGACCGTCGCCGGCCGCGGCGCCTTGCTGCGCGAGCCGCCGAGGTCGGTCGCGGTGAGTGGTCCTCGCGCCTTCAGCGCGGCGAGCACGTCGCGCATCGCGCGCTCATCCGGCGGACGCCGCGGATGGATCCGCCGCGCGCTGAGCCGGCGTTGGGCCGCGAGGTGCGGCCAGAGCTCGATCGGGAGGATGCAGTACGCGTGCGCGATGCCCTCGAAGGCGTGCGCTGGACGGCCCCAGTACGCGCTCTCGACCGCGTCGCGCCCGACCGGCCCGAGCCGGGCGTACGCGACGAGCTCGTGCGACCGCGCCAGGACCGAGATCGTGTCGAGCTGGACCGCGCCGACGCGGCGGAGCATCGTGCGGACGTCCGGATCGCGCGGGCCGATGAACCCCTGAGCGTGGAGCGCAAGCGTGCGCGCCTCGGCCGCGGTGAGATCGGTCATGTGATGAACACCCGGAGCGGACCGACGTCGGCGAACCCCGTCGCCTTGAGGTTGCGCGCGGACCGGCCGCCCGGCTCGGCGAGCGAGAAGCACACCCGGGCGCCGCGGGAGATGGCGATCCGTACGCGCTCCGCGATGAGGGCGCGCTGGATGCCGTGACCGCGGTGCGCCGGCAGCACGCTACCCGACCAGAGGCTCGCCGCGCCGGACGACACGATGACGATCCCACCGCCGGCCGGCTCTCCGTTCCGGGTGGCCCGGACCGCCGCGGCCATGCGTGGGTGGGAACGCAGCATCGCGATCCGCGTGCGGGTGAAGTAGTCGGCGATCGGCCCGCGCCCGCCGAAGCCCGCCTGCGCCAGCAGCGCGAGCGGCGCGGCGTCACGCGCGCCGATCCGCTCGAGCGCGATCGCCGCTTCGAGCCGCGAGTGTGGAACCACGCGGCCCCGGCGCACGAACACGTGATGGTGCGGCTCGGCCTCTCGCAGGCCGGCCCTCCGCAGCTGCCGGACGACGGCGTGCGCCGCGAGCCGGCCGACCACCGCGATCCGCGGGACCTGCCCGAGCCCCGCGTAGTACGCGAGCACGGCGTCCAGCGCCGCGCGCGTCGGCGGACAGGCGACGCCGAATCCGATGGCGAGGTCACCGAACGGCTCGGGGAACGACGCGGCGCTGAAGCACACCACCCCGCGGCGGACCGCGTTGGCCAGGCCGTATCGCCGCGCAAGGATCGGGTCGGCCTGGGTCCAAAGACGCTGCGCGACGATGAAATTGCCGTTCACGGCGCGCGCGACGGTCGTCACGCGGGCCGAGTGAACCAGGTCGCGCGGTACAGCGTGCGGAATCCGAGGTCGTGGAGGTTGTGACCGCTCGGCGAGTCCGGATCGGTCTGTGAGATGAAGATCCGCCTGCCGCGCGCGAGGCCATCACGGATCCGCGCGGCGATCAGGGCCTTTTGGATGCCCCGACCGCGGAAGCGCTCTCCGACCGTCCCGGAGTAGCAGCCGGCCACCCGATCGGTGAGCACGAGCTCCCCGGTGCCCGCATCCTCACCGTCGAATGACGCGATGAACGCAGCGCCGTTCGAGCCCATCGTCTCGAGCCCGGACACCGTGAGATCCGCGATGAACGCTCCGACCGCGCCGCCGTCGCCGAACCCGAAGCCGTCCCGGACGAGCTCGCCGAATCGCCGGTACTCCACGGGTTCGCAGCGCCGCACGGTCGCACCCGCGATCGACCCGGCGATGGGATGGTCGATCTCCAAG
>DATCQC010000257.1:0-1861 GCA_036569685.1 Candidatus Limnocylindria bacterium
GGCTCGCCGGGCCTCGCGGCGATCTGCAGCGCCCTGCTCCCCGGGCTCGGCCAGCTCTACCAGGAGCGCTGGATCCGTGGCCTCGTCGTCCTCCTGATCCCGGTCCTCGCGATCGCGCTCGGCGGCGCGTTCGTCGCGACCTTCGACCCGCTCACCTCGCTCGTGGTCCGGCACGCAGTGGAATTCACGATCGCGATCCTCGGCGGGCTCCTGCTCTACCACCTGTGGGTCGTGGGCGACGCGTTCGCGAGCGTCTTCCGCGACGGCACGTCGCTGCGCGGTCGGCACGCCGCCGACTACGCCGCGCTCGGCCTCGTGACCTTCGCGCTCATCGCGGGCTACGCGAGCGTGTACCGCGGCGCGAACGCGTGGGCCAACGTGGCGGCGAAGGTCTTCGCGCCGGTGGCCGGCGCGACCGCCCGCGGGGTCAGCACGTCGTTCGCCCCGCCGCCGTGGAACGGCCGCGACCGGCTCAACGTCCTCGTGCTCGGCGTCGACTCGCGCGGCGTCGCCGGCGACACGCAGAACACGGACACGATGATCGTGCTCTCGATCGACCCGGTGAACCGGACCGCAGCGATGCTCTCCGTTCCGCGCGACACGCTCACCGCCATTCCGGGTCATGGGAGCGGAAAGGTGAATTCCGCGTTCGCCCTCGGCGGACCGGAGCTCGCGCAGTCGACGATCGAAGGCCTGCTCGGCATCCAGATCAACAGCTACGCGCTCATCAACTTCGACGCGTTCACGAAGATCGTCGATTCCGTCGGCGGCGCGCTCGTCGACGTGAAGCGGCCGATCCGCGACGAGGCGTATCCGACCGCGGACTTCGGGGTCCAGCGCCTGAACATCCAGCCCGGACCGCAGCTCATGCCCGGCGACGTCGCGCTCGAGTACGCGCGGTCGCGGCACGACAGCAACGACTTCTCACGCGCTCGACGCCAGCAGGACGTCATCGCGGCGATCCGCGCGCGGCTCGCGACCGACGGGATGCTCGCACGGCTGCCGGGCATCGTGAACGAGGTCGGCTCGGCGGTGGAGACGAGCTTCGACCCGGCGAACATCCTGCCGCTCGCGGGGCTCGGCGGCGGCATCCCATCGAGCGACATCAGGAGCGAGGTGCTGCTCCCCTGCGACGTCGAGGGGCCGCACTGCGAGCTCACTGAGGACAACTCACAGACCGGCTACTACCTCATCCCGGACAAGGCCAAGATCGCGAACCTCGTGGCCGAGCTGTTCTACGACCCCCGCGTCAGGCAGGAGGGCGCGCGCATCGAGGTGCGCGGCACGACCGCGAAGAGCACCACTGCGCAGGACGTCGCCGATCGCCTGGCCGCCCGGGCGTTCGGGGTCGCGAGCGTGACCACGGGCGCCTCGACGCGCTCCGAGATCCTCCTGAAGAACGGGAGCAAGCGCTACACGGCGGACCAGCTCTCCCAGCAGCTCAGCGGCATCCCGGTCCGGGACGCTGGCTCCGCCGAGCTGACCGACGCGGATATCGTCGTGGTCGTCGGCGCGGACTTCAAAGGCCTCGCGACGGACCTGCAGCGCTAGGAGGTCAGCATGCCGCTCAAGAAGCAGCTCGCCGGGTTGAAGCGCTTCGCGGACATCGTCGATGTGAGCTCGAAGGACGCGAGTCGCGCGCGCAAGGTCTCGCGGAGCCCGAAGATGCAGCAAGAGATCGCCGACGACCGCCGGACGGCCCTCGCGAAGAACTTCGGGACCGTGCGCCAGTCGCTCGCCGAACGCGAAAAGCTCGCGAAGCAGAAGGCGAAGAAGGCCAAGCCCCGAAAGGCCGGCTAGGTCGAATAGATCGGGGTCACCCAGGCCGTGTAGCGATCGCTCTTGCCACGCACGGCGTCGA
>DATCQC010000258.1:0-9783 GCA_036569685.1 Candidatus Limnocylindria bacterium
GGCCACGCCTCGGCGGGAGGCGACGTCGTCATCCGCTTCCGCGACGCGCTCGACTATGACCGCTCGATCGCGGTATTTCAGCGCATCCAGCAGGTCCTGGCCCGCTACGGCGGCCCGCTGCCCGTCTATCTGGAGCTGCCCCGGGCCGGGAGCGGCATGCGTCGGGTGGCGACGACCTTCCGGGCCCGCGCGGCGGAAGAGCTCTCGCGCGAGATCGACTCGGCGGTCGGCGCGGGCGTGGTCGACGTCATCCTGCCCGAGACGCCCGTCACCCCCTGAACCCCGCCGGTCGCGCTGGCCCGCGATGTGCCCTGCTCTCTGACGGTGGTGGGATCGAGCAAGCGCGACCGGCCGGAACGGTAGGCCGGCATGCCCGAACGCATCCGGATCCTCCACGGCATCACCGCCGCGATGCTGCGCATCCTCGAGCTGGACCGGCTGCTGCCGGAGATCGTGCGATCCGCGACGCTGCTCGAGACGGCCGATGCGGCGTCGGTGATGCTCGTCGACGAATCCGGCGAATTCCTGCGGATCGTCGCCCATCACGGACTGAGCGAGGAGTACGCGACGGCGCAGCGGATCCCGATGGAGACCGCAAAGTCAATCTATCGCGGCTTCGACACGCACATCGAGATCGACCTCGAGAAGCAGCCCGCCGGCGACCCGGCGCTCATCAAGCGCGAGAAGCTCGCCCGGGTCGTTGCCGTGCCGCTCGTGCACGAGGGCAAGCTCATCGGTGGCATCAACGTGTACACCCGCGACCGCGAGCGGCGCTTCGACGACGTGGACCTCGAGACCCTCCACATCCTGGCCGCACAGGCGTCGATCGCGATCACGAACGCGCGCCTCTATGAGGCCGAGCGGCACGGCCGCCGGGTGCAGGAGTCGCTGCTCGCCGAGCAGCGCGAGTCGGAGCGCCAGAAGGACGAGTTCCTCTCGATCGTCTCGCACGAGCTGAAGACCCCGCTCACCCCCTTGAAGGCGCTCGCGCAGCTGCTGCGCCTGCGTCTGCGCCGGCATCGCGAGGACGGGCGCGCCCTCGATCTCGACTCACTCGATTCGAACCTTCGGACCATCGAGCGTCAGGTCGATCGGATGTCCGGTCTCGTGAACGACCTGCTCGAGGTGTCGCGAGCGGGGCACGGCCAGTTCGACCTGCAGCAGCAGGAGTTCGACCTCATCCCGCTCGTCCACGAGGTCGCGCAGCGCTACCGCGAGATCTCAGCGGAGGATGGCAAGGTCACCTTCGCGGTCACAGCGCCGGCGACGCTGGGGCTGACCGGAGACACGATGCGCATCGAGCAGGCGCTCACGAATCTCATCGGCAACGCGGTGAAGTACTCACCGGCCGGCGGTGAGGTCCGGGTCGCCGTCGAGGAGCGCGGCGACCGGGTCGCCCTCGTCGTCGCGGACGACGGCATCGGCATCCCGGCCGAGGATCTGCCGACGCTCGGGCGGCCGTTCGCGCGCGGATCGCGGCGCGCGCGCACGTTCAGCGGGATGGGCATCGGCCTCTATCTCGCGCGGCTCGTCGCCGAGGGTCACGGCGGCTCGATCGCGCTCGCGAGCCCGGGCGAGGACAAGGGAACGACGGTGACGATGACGTTGCCGCGATCGGGGTCAGTGAGCTAGACGAGTGCCGGAGGAGGGATTTGAACCCTCACGGACCTTGCGGCCCACGGGATTTTGAGTCCCGAATGTCTGCCAGTTTCATCACTCCGGCGCGAAGTCATTCTACTTTCGCGGCTTCCGCACCAGCGACGGCACCTTCGCGAACAGATCACGGACGATCTTCGGATTCCCGATCGCGACCTGCGCCTCGTCCCATGCCGCATCCTGCCCGGTCTTCAGCGATCGCACGACCGCGCCGGCCTCGCGCGCGATGAGCGCCGCGGCCGCGACGTCCCACGGCGCCAGGGCCTCGTGCACGAAGAGGTCGAACCGCCCGCACGCGACGTAGCAGATCTCGAGCGCCGCGGATCCGATGACCCGCAGCCGCGCGACCGTCGCATTCATCGCGGTGAAGCGGGAGTCCTTGTGTGACGCGGCCTTGAACGCGAGGCTCATCACCGCGAACGCCTCGCTCGCCCGCGCCACCGTCGAGACCGAGATCCGAGCCGCGTGCAGGGTCGCGCCGCCCCCCTCATGCGCGACGAACAGCTCGCCTGTACGGGGGGCGTGCACCGCCGCCGCGCGGGTCTTGCCGTCCTCGACGTACGCGATCGCGACGCAGTAGAACGGGAGCGCGCGCGAGAAATTCAGCGTGCCATCGAGCGGATCGACGACCCAGAGGCGCTCGGCGGTCCGCAGCTTCCGGTCGGCGCTCTCCTCCGCGAGGATCGGGATCGTCCTGTCGTGCGCGCGCAGCCGGCGGAGGATCTCGAGCTCGGCGGCGTGGTCCGCGGCGGTCGCGAAGTTCGCGCGCCCGCGCTTGCGCGTGACGATCGCGATGTCGTCGACCTTGATGCGCTCGCCGACGGCGAGCGCCGTCTGGGCCGCGAGCTGCGCGAGCTCGGCGTAGCGGCCCGTGTCCGCGCGCGCCATCAGGCGTCCGTTGGGCAGAGCGCGCGGACGCGAGCCAGGAAGTCGTTCAGGTCGAACGGCTTCGCGATCACGTCGGTGATGCCGCGGCGCAGCAGGTCCTCGGAGAAGTGCCCGACGGCCGCGCTGATGAACAGCACCGCGAGGGAGGTGGTTCGCGGATCGGCCCGAAGCCGGTCGTACACCTCGAAGCCGCTCAGACCCGGCATCATGATGTCGAGGATGAGGAGGTCAGCGCCGCCAGTGCCGACGCTTTCCAGGATCTTCCGGCCGTCCGGAACGACGGTCGCGTGGTAACCCGGCTCCTCGTTGATGGCATCGCGGAGGAGATTGGCGATGGGCTCATCGTCCTCTCCGATGACGACGCGCTTTCCGTGGCCACCGACCGGCATGCGGCGGTCACCATATCGCAGATCGCATGATGGACGAACTCGATCGCGCGCGATCCGGCGACGCGCGGGCCTTCGATGCGCTCGCTCGCGCTCACGAGCGCGCGCTCTACTCGCACGTCGCGCGCATCCTCGGCCCGGGTCCTGACGCGGAAGATGTCGTCCAGGACGCGTTCGTGTCCGCATGGCGGTCGATCTCGGGCTTCGAGGGCACCTCATTCAAGGCTTGGTTGTTCCGCATCGCGCGCAATCGCGCGATCGATGTGATCCGCGCGCAGAAGCGACGAGCCGAGCTACCGCTCGACCCGCCTGACGACGAGGGCGGCAGCCCGGGATGGGCCGAGCCTGCCGCCGGCGGCCCCCAGCTCGCCGAGATCGCCGCCGGCCACGAGGCCCGCGAGGCGGTCGAGGCTGCTCTGTCGCTCGTGCCGGTGGAGCAGCGTGACGCGCTCCTGCTCCGGGACGTCGAAGGCTTCAGCTACGAGGAGATCGCGATCATCACGGTGTCGGAGCTCGGGACGGTGAAGTCCCGGATCCACCGGGCCCGCGTGACCGTGCGGAACGAGCTCGTGGCCAAGGGCTGGAAGGGCAGTGCCGGATGAGCGGAACTTCCGTCCGACCGGGGACGTTCAGATGAGTGGGATGATCGAACACCCGGAGCTGCTTCTGTCCGCGTACCTGGACGGCGCCCTCAGCCAGGGCGATCACGACACGGTCCGCGCCCACCTCGACGGGTGCGACCGCTGCCGGGGGCAGCTGGCCGACCTGCGCTCGACGAGCCGGCTGATCGGCGCGCTGCCGCAGCTCACGCCGCGGCGCTCGCTCGTTCCCCGGCTCGAGCGGGCCCCCGTCTGGCTGCGGCCGGTCCGGTTGCTGGGCGCGATCGGGAGCGGTCTCTTCGTATTTCTGTTCATCGCCTCGGCCGTCCTCAATGGCGGCGGCAGCCTCGGCGGCGGCGCGACCACGGCCGAGCAGCTCGCGGAGAAGGGGCAGTTCGGCGCCGCGGTGAGCGCGCTGGCCTCCGATGCCGCCGCAAGGCAGCGTGCCGACTCCGCGACCGCGGCGCCTGCGGCGAATGCACCGGTGCCCGCGGCTGCGAGCGCGGCCGCGTCGCAAGCCGATGGCGTCGGCCGCTCGACGGCCGCGTCGCCGACCCCGGCGACGGCCTTCGTGCCGCCGCAGGACACCGGAGCTGTCGCGACCGGCACGGTCACGTACCCATTCGGCCCGCCGCCGCAGCTGTTCCTGCTGATCGCGGTGCTGTTCGCGATCGCGGCGTTCGTGGCGCACCGGAGGCTCCGCCGCAGCTAGCCGCGATACTCAACATATGGCCGACCGCCTCCTTCTCGCCGACTCGAACAGCCTGATCTACCGCGGCTACTTCGCGATCCCGCCCCTCACCACGACCAAGGGCGAGCTCGTGAACGCGGCGTTCGGGTTCGCCTCGATCCTCCTGAAGGTCATCCAGGAGTACCCGCCGCGGCACATCGCGGCCTGCTTCGACCTGCCCGTACCCACCTTCAGGAAGGAGCGCGACGCGACGTACAAGGCCACTCGCAAGCCGATGCCCGATGACCTTCGTCCGCAGTTCGAGCGCTGCAAGGAGTTCCTCGAGAAGTTCGGCGTGCCGATGTACTCGCTCCCGGGCTACGAGGCCGACGACGTCATCGGTGCGCTGGCGAAGCAGGCGGAGACCGCCGGCCTCGACACCGTGATCCTGTCGGGGGACCTCGACACGCTGCAGCTCGTCACGCCGCACGTGCAGCTCATGACGACCCGCCAGGGGTTCCAGAACACCGTCATCTATGACGAAGCCAGGATCTTCGAGCGCTTCGGCCTGCGACCGGATCAGATGATCGACTACAAGGCCCTGAAGGGCGACCCGACCGACAACATCGCCGGCGTGCCCGGCGTGGGGGAGAAGACCGCGGCGAAGCTCATCGCGGATCACGGGACCGTCGAGGGCGTGTACGAGAACCTCGCGAAGCTCACGCCGAGGCTGCGCGCCGCGCTCGAGGCGAACCACGAGCAGGTGCTGCACAGCCGCGAGATGTCGCGGATCGTCACCGACATCCCGGTGACCCTCGACCTCGAGCGCACCGTGCGCGGCGCGTACGACCGCGCGACCGTGATCGACCTCTTTCGCGACCTCGAGTTCCGCAGCCTCATCCCGCGGCTGCCGCCCGCCGATGGGAACGCGTCCGCGCCGTTGCCGACGCCCACCCTCTTTCCGGTCGACACATCCAAGACCCCCGCCCGCGTGTCGGGGGGCGGCCAGCTCTCGCTCGGACTCACGGCGCCCGTCGCCGCGCCGGTCGAGGTCACGCTGCTCGCGGACGCGGACGCCGCGGACTACCTCGCGCGCGCGCGCGACGCCGGACGGATCGCGGTGTTCGCCGACGTCGATGCCGAACGGTCGCCGCGGCTGCTGGGCCTCGGCCTCGCGCTCGAGGACACCTGCTGCTATCTCGCGGTCGGCGAAACGATCCCTCCCCCGATCGTCGAGCTGCTCGGCGATCCGCGGATCGGCAAGCTCGTGCATGACTCGAAGACGGCCCGGCGCGCGCTTCGGCGGGCCGATGCGGACCTCCTGGGCATCGAGATGGACACGGTCATCGCGTCGTACCTCGCGAACGCGAGCCGCCGCCAGCACCTCCTCGACGACCTCGCGACGGAGCGCCTCGGCCTCGAGGTGCCGGCCCTTCCGGCGCCCGATCGACGGCACAAGGACATCCTGCCCACGCTCGACGAGCGCCTCGCGCGCGCGGGGACGTCCGCCGTCGCGACGCTGCGGCTCGCCGCGCTGTTCCGCGACGACCTCGACCGGCTCGGGCTCGCGAAGCTCTTCCGCGAGATCGAGCTACCGCTGGTCGACGTCCTGGTCGAGATGGAGGAGGCCGGCATCACGGTCGACACCAAGTACCTCGCGACGCTCGCGATCGAATTCACGAGCGAGGTCGCGCGCATCGAGCGGGAGGCCTACGACGCCGTCGGCCACGACTTCGGGATCAACTCGCCCAAGCAGCTGCAGGAGCTGCTGTTCACCGAGCTGAAGCTCCCGCGCGGCCGCCGCACGGGCACCGGCTACTCCACCGACGCCGCGGTCCTCGAGGAGCTGCGCGGCGCGCACCCGGTGATCGACAAGATCCTCGAGTACCGCGAGGTCGAGAAGCTGCGCTCGACGTACGCCGAAGGGCTCGGGCCGCTCATCGACCGCGACGGGCGGATCCATACGACGTTCAATCAGACCGTCGCGTCGACCGGCCGCCTGTCGAGCCAGTCGCCGAACCTCCAGAACATCCCGATCCGCACGCCGCTCGGGCGCCGGATCCGCCGCGCGTTCGTGGCCGGCCACCCCGAACGGACGCTGCTCGCGGCCGACTACTCGCAGATCGAGCTTCGCGTCTTGGCCCACGTGTCCGCGGACCCGGCACTCGTCGATGCGTTCCGGTCGGGCGCGGACGTGCACACCCGCACCGCGGCGGCGGGCTTCGGGGTCGCGGAATCCGCGGTCACGCGCGAGCAGCGGAGTGTCGCGAAGATGCTGAACTTCGGGATCGTGTACGGGATGAGCGACTTCGGCCTTGCGTGGCGGATGGGGATGGCCCGCGACGAGGCCGCGCGGTTCATCGACGAGTACTTCAAGCGGTACGCGCTCGTCCGCCGGTACGTGATGGAGACGAAGTCCTTCGCTTTGGAACAGGGGTACGTCGAGACCCTCCTCGGGCGCCGGCGCTACATCCCCGATATGGCGAGCAGCAATGGCGCCGTGCGGAACGCCGCCGAGCGCATGGCGATCAACATGCCGGTCCAGGGAACGGCCGCCGACATCATGAAGATCGCGATGGTGAAGGTGCACGATCGCCTTCGTGGGGCCGCGTGGGCTCGCGCGGTCCTGCAGGTGCACGACGAGCTCGTGTTCGAGGTCGACCGGTCGCGCGTCGACGAGCTCGCCGAGCTGGTCCGCGAGGAGATGGGCAACGCGTATCCGCTCGACGTGCCGCTCGTCGTCGACGTGCGGACCGGAGACAACTGGGACGACATGATCCCGCTCCCGCAGCCTGCTCATGCCTGAGCTACCCGAGGTCGAGACGATCGCGCGCCAGCTGGCGGAGCGCGTGACCGGCCGGACTATCGCCGCGTTCGCGTCAGACTGGGAGCGGATCACCGAGCCCGAGCCGGTGCCGCTGGTGGCCGCGCGCCTGGCCGGCCGCCGGATCGAGGCTGTCCGCCGGCGCGGCAAACTCGTCGTGTTCATGCTGGACGGCGGTGACGCGCTCTGCACGTCGCTGCGGATGACCGGACGGTTCGCGTTCAAGGAGCTCGGGGAGGCCGCCCCGGAGCGGTTCACGCGCGCGACGTTCACGTTCACGGACGGCACGGCCCTCGACTTCGTCGACATGCGCAAGCTCGGCCGCATGGCGCTCGTCGATTCGGCAGAGATCGTCGCGGACGACGCCGGCGGAGATCGCACGCTGAAAGCCCCGCTCCATCTTGCGATGGGCCGCGAGCCGCTCGGACGCTCGTTCACGGCGGCGTGGCTCCGCGCGTTCCTGCGGCGGCGGCGGCGCGCCGCGATCAAGCCGTTGCTGCTCGACCAGCGCGGCATCGCGGGCATCGGGAACATCTACGCCTCGGAGGCGCTGTGGCGCGCCCGCATCCATCCGCTCCGCAGCGCGGGATCGCTGAAGCCCGAGGAGATCTCGCGGTTGCACGAGGCGATCAAATGGGTGCTGCGCAAGGCGATCCGGCTGCACGGCTCGACGCTCCGCACGTATCGCGACAGCAGCGGCCGCCAGGGTGGCATGCAGCACGAGTTCGTTGTGTACGACCGCGCCGGCGAGCCGTGCCACCGCTGCGGGGCGCAGATCCGGCGGACGGTCATCGGCGCGCGCAGCACGTACCACTGCCCGCGTTGCCAGCGAGCGCCACGTGCGAGAGTTGGCAAGTGAGCGATCCGTACGTGCACGTCGCGTACGACGCCCAGGGCCGCAAGCGGGATTGGTTCTGCGAGGATGTCCTGACCGGGAAGGCGCCCATTGAGCGTGTGTTCGAGGATGAGCTCGTGCTGGCGTTCCATCACCCCCGGCCGATCGCCGCGAAGCACGTGGTCATCATCCCGAAGCGTCACATCCCCTCTCTGCTCGCGCTCGAGGCTCGCGATCCCGTGTTGCTGGCCGCGATGATCCGCGCCGTCCAGGAGGTCGCGGCACACCTGAACGTCGGCGCGGAGGGGGTCAAGCTCACCGCCAACGCGGCCGACCCCCGTGTGACGCCGCACATGCACTGGCACGTGACCTCACCGCTGTGAGCGTCCTGTCGGTCCAGGCGGCCGGCCGGCGGTTCGCCGACCGCGTCCTGTTCAGCGATGTGAGCTTCCGGCTCGCGAGCGGCGATCGCGCGGGGCTCATCGGTCCGAACGGGACCGGCAAGTCGACCCTCCTGCGCATCGTCGCCGGGCTGGATGCGCCGGACAGCGGTTCGATCGCCCTCGCCCGCGGCACGCGCATCGGATTCCTGCAACAGGAGCTGCTCGTCGACGTCGAGGGGACCGTCGAGGCCCACGCGCGCGGTGCAGCGTCGCACCTCGCCGAGCTCGAGGCGGAGCTTCGCGCGATGGAGCACGAGCTCGCGACCGCCGATCAGGCCCTGCTCGAGCGCTACGCCGATGCGCAGCATCACTTCGAGCACGCCGGGGGCTACGACTTCGAGTCCACGCTCGGCCGCGTGCTCTCCGGCCTGGGTCTCGACGCGCTCCGCGATCGCGAGGTGCGGACGCTGTCGGGCGGTGAGCGCACGCGCCTCGGCCTCGCGCGCCTGCTCCTCGACGATCCCGATCTGCTGCTTCTCGACGAGCCGACGAACCACCTCGACATCGCGGCGCTCGAGTGGCTGGAAAAATTCTTGGTCGAGCAGGACTTCTCAGTGCTGGTGGCGTCGCATGATCGCTGGTTCCTCGACCAGGTCACCTCGCGCACGCTGTCGTTCGAGCCGGCGGCGCGCGGCTCGAAGGTCATCGAGTATCGCGGCGGCTACTCCCAGTACGCGCGCCAGCGGGCCGAGCGCGACGCCGCGCTGACCCGGGCGGCGGACCGGCAGCAGGAGGAGATCGCGCGGACCGAGGAGTACATCGACAAGTTCCGCGCGGGACAGCGCTCGAAGCAGTCGCGCGGCCGGGCGAAGCAGCTCGCCCGGCTCGAGCGGATCGACGCGCCGATCGGCACCGCGCGCCACGGCTGGAGCCTCGAGGCGGCGCACCTCGCCGGCGCGACGGTCCTCGAGTCCACGCCGCTCAGCGTCGGGCATGGCGACCGTGTCGTCGTCCGGACGCCGCCACTGCGCGTCGAGCGCGGCGCGCGGATCGCGGTCGTCGGCGCGAACGGGGCGGGGAAGACGACGCTCGTGCGCACGCTCGTCGGTCAGCTCCCGGCGCTCGATGGGTACGTGTCCAGCGCGCCGACGGCGCGGGTCGCGTTCCTCGCCCAGGCACAGGCCGAGCTCACCGGCGACGAGACGGTGCTCGACGCGCTCCGCGAGGCGACCGGGCTGGATGAGCAGAGCGCGCGTGACCTGCTCGCGCGGTTCCTGTTCCGCGGTGAGGATGTGTTCCGGTCGGTCGGCGTCCTCTCCGGCGGCGAACGCTCGCGGCTCGCGCTCGCGCGACTCTCGGCGCGTGAAGCGAATCTCCTGGTGCTGGACGAGCCGACCAATCACCTGGATCTCGCCGCGCGCGAGCAGCTGGAGCGCGTCCTCGAGGATTACGAGGGCACGATCGTCGCCGTGAGTCACGACCGCTACTTCATCGATCGCCTCGCATCCGAGATCTGGGACGTCCAGGGCGGCGGCCTCAAGC
>DATCQC010000259.1:0-2639 GCA_036569685.1 Candidatus Limnocylindria bacterium
CCGGTGCGGTGCCCGGATCGGCGGGCTCGGTGCTCGTCGCCGCGGCGTTCGCGCCGTTCGCGCACGCGACGACCACGAGCGCGGCGACGAGCGATCGGGCCAGCCAGCGCCCGATCAGCGGAGGTACGCCGAGCGATACGCCTCGAACTGCGCGTAGAACGCGTTGGTGTCCTCGCCGAACGCCTGCGTGAACGCGGTGTGCCACTCGACGCCACCGCCGACGGCCTGGCACCACGCGCGCAACGGCAACGGGCCGTTCGCCGCGAGCAGCCGGTCGACCGCGAGGTACGCGACGCTGTAGGGGTTCGCGCTGTCGGGCCACTGCGTCTCCAGCTGCGCGAGCGCCGGATGGGTCGTGGCGGTGATCAGCTGGCGCTTGGTGAAGGTGTCCATGTTCGCCTGCGGGATGAGCCCCGCCGCGACGAGCGACCGGTACGCCAGCGATTCGGCCATCCCCTCCGAGATCCAGCGCGGGCCGAGCATGCAGGCGTTCCCACCGAGCTCGCCCTGCCACACGTGCACGTACTCGTGGGCAGCCAGCTCCTTGCGCTCGGTGTCGGCGGTCCACGTGTCGGCGGCCGCCGCGCGGGGACTGACCCATTCGCTGTTGCCGGTGACGATGTCGATGCCGTCGAGCTGCGCGAGGCAGCAGTACGTGGCGCTCCCGGTGTTGATCCGCGTCGTCGCGGTCCGCGAGCGATCCCCGCCGACCGTACGCGCGAGGAATCCGCTCACGCGATCGATGCCCTCGTGCACGTCGGCGATCGACTGCGCGTCCACGCCGGCGCCGACCGTGAAGTACATGCCCCGCGGATCGCCGGGCGTCGCGACGGGGGCGGTGCCATCGGGGTTCAGGACCGTGACCTGCCAGAAGACGCCGTAGTCCTCCATCCACTGCGCGCCCTCGATGAGCGGCCGGATCGCGACGCGATACGTACCCGGCGTCGGCGGCGCCTGGACCGTGAACTGGAACCACGCGACCTGGCCGGGCCCGACGTACGCGGCCGGCTGCACCGCGGGCCGGTTGTAGCGCGCCCAGCCGGTGGCCGGCGAACCGAGCGCGCCATCACCGCCCACGATCGATGCCGCGTCCTGACCCGGGTCCGAGTCCGCGGTGCCGAGGTAGGCGACCTCACCGAGCCGGCCCGCGACCCACCCGCGCGACCCTGAATTCGCGTACGCGACGGTCGCGGTCATCCGATCGCCGGGACAGAGCGACATGTAGCCCGACTGGCCGAACCACGCCGCGTGGAAGCCGGGGATCCCAGCACGGACGCTCGCGGGCGGAGGCACTCCCGGACCGACCGAGGAAGCGCACGTGGCTGCGTGTGCCGGACGGCCGAGCGCGCTCACCGATGCAACGAGCAGCAGCACGGCCATCCCGATCCTCACAACTAGGTCAACTCCCGTGCGGAGCGCCCGTCACGGGTGAAGATGAGGGCTTTCTTAATCGCTTCCTCGGTGCAGTTCATGTTCGGCCGCCCGTGCCGCTCGACAGTGGGGTCGACCCCCGGAAAGGGGCATCGCGAAGGAGTAGAGAAATGAACAGCAACGTGAAGCGAGCAGTCATGGCGGGCCTGGTGAGCGCGGCGATGCTCGGCGGTGGCGTGATCGGAGCGACGATGTTCCGCGCGACGAGCGTGTTCGCCGCGTCGAACGCCGGAGTCACGACGAACGTCCGGGCGGATGCATCGGCGGCCCCCGGGACACCGTTCGTGTCCAACGAGGATCCGGCCCACGAGGCGACCGAGTCCGCGGCCCGCGAGGCCGAGGAAGACGCCGGCCAGCGCCCGACGCAGCCGTAAGCGCCTCTTGGGGCTACGTCCCCAATCCCTCCAACAGCACCTCGGCAACGTGGCGCACGACGAATCGGTCGTGCGCCACGTTGGCTGCCCCGCGCAGATGCAGCAGGCAGCCGGGATTATCCGTGACGAGCACGTCGGCGCCGGTCGCGCGCACGCAGTCGAGCTTTCGCTCCGCGATCTTCTGCGCGAGGGCCGGATGATCGATCGAGGTCGAGCCTCCGAAGCCGCAGCACACCTCGCGCTCGGCGAGCTCGACCACCGGGACGCCGGCGCGCCCGAGCAGCCGCGAGCCGGCGTCGCCGGAGCGCATCACGTTCGTGGTCTGACAGAAGGAGTGCACCGTGACGGACGGAGCGGGCACCTGGGCCGGACGCTGGGGCGGGTCGGCGATGCGATCGAGGAACGTGAGGAGGTCGAGCGTCCGCGCGGAGATGCGTTCGGCGCGGGCGGCCCATTCGGGCTCGTCCACGAACAGCTCCGCGTAGTCGTGGCCGATCGCGATCGCGCAGCTCGCGCCGGCGCTCACGATCCAGTCGGCGGTCACCGCCTCGAGCGCGCGGATGGTCTGTTTCGCCATCCGCCGGGCGGTAGCGCGATCGCCCGCGTCGAACGGCGGGAGGCCGCAACAGTGCTGGCCCGCGGGAACGACGACCCGCGCGCCGCACGCCCGGAGCAGCTCGACCGCGGCCGCGGCCTGCTCGGGGGCGAAGCGGTCGGCGATGCACTGAAGGAAGTACGCGACCGTGAGCCCCCGGGCCTTGCTGCCCGCCCACGGCCCGCTCGCCCGCGGCTCGAACGTGCGCCCGAGGCGCGAGTCGCGCGCGGGCTCGGCGG
>DATCQC010000260.1:0-7323 GCA_036569685.1 Candidatus Limnocylindria bacterium
CCCCCGCCGGTCCGTTCCGGACGTGGCGCCCTCGGGCCATCGTTGCCGTCATGAGTCGGTATCTGCCCAACGAGGTCTTCGAGTTCGAGCCCGCGCCGACGATTCCCCACCGCAGGCGCAGGGCCTGGGGGATCGACCTGCGCGCGTGGCTCTTCCTTGGCATGGGCCTCGCCGGCATCCTGACGGTGGCGCTCGTCGTCACCGCGGACAGCGTCTACGCAGACATCGACTCGATGCGCGGCCTCAGCGCCTCCGTCCAGCGGCCCGACGATCCGGCGATCACCAAGATCCCGTTCCTCGGCGGCCTCCTTTCGAAGATCCACGACCTCGCTCCGTCGTTCTTCGGGCCGTCGCCGGACTCGGTCGGTGGGCTGGCGCCGGGGACCCCGTCGCCGAAGCCGGCAAACTCGCCGTCTTCATCCGCGAAGCCGTCGGTCTCGGGCGTGCCGGCGGCTCAACTGCCGTCTTCGCCGACGCCGTCTCCAGCCGATTCCACGGCCCGTCCGTCGCCAACGCCGCTGAATACCGCAGCTCCGGTAAGAAGTCCCAGCCTGACACCCACTTCGGCGCCGGCCGCGTTGCCTACAAGAGCGCCGACCGCGTCGCCGACGCCGGCCCCGACTGCGCCGCCCGCGCCGACGGCCTCGCCGAGCCCGAGCCCCTCGCCGACCGCCGCGCCCGCGCTCGCGATCAGCATCGACCGCGGTGCGACGGCTGCCTTTGACCTCACCCGACTGGTCCCGGGCGACTCGATGATCCGCGCCATCACGGTCCAGAACACCGGCTCGGTCGCGCTCCAGTACACAGTCTCGGCCACGCAGACCGCCTCCACGCTCCTGTGGACCGACCCGCTCGACGGGCTGCAGCTCACCGTACGCACCGCCGGCGGCGCAGTGCTTTATGCCGGTCCGCTGTCGGGTCTCGGTTCGCTCGCCGGCCCGACGGTCCTGGCGCCTGGCACGACCGAGCTCCTGAGCTACACCGTCGACTTCCCACGCACCGCTTCGAACACCTTCCAGGGCCTGACCCAGGACCTGACCCTCGTCTTCGACGCGATCGAGTTCCCGTAGCCCTCACCCGCACGGGTGACGGGTGGTACTAGTCCCGCGCAGATCCGTCGTACCAGCGTGGGAGACCTTCTCACTCCCAGGTCCGATTGAGCGCGGAGGCCCAGAACGCACAGTTCCCCTTGTCATAGCCGCCCGCGAAATGACCTCGAAATCAGGCGAGGCGGAGAGAAAGGGAACCAAGCGATGCGCAAGCCAGCAGTCCTCCTCGCGGGCATGGCCCTCTCAGCTCTCGTGCTGATCGGTCTCACCGTGAGTGCGGACAAGTCAAGCGCGAGCTTCACCGCGACGACCACGAACCCCGGCAACCAGTTCGGTTCGGCGACCCTGACCGCGAGCAACGACAAGAGCGCGGCAGGCTCACTGATCTCGATCTCCAACCTGGTCCCCGGCGACACTGCGAACCGCACGGTCGTCATCTCGAACACCGGCAACGCGGACTTCACGTACACGGGTGCGATCTCGGCGACGGCGTCGACGGCCCTCTGGACCGACACGACGAACGGCCTCCAGGTCACCGTGCAGCGTGGCGCGACGACGCTCTACACGGGCCCGCTCAAGAACATGACGCTCGCCGCTTCGCCCACTATCACGGGGACGACGGGCACCGACACGCTGACCTTCGACTTCTCACTGCCGGCAACCGCCGGTAACACGATGCAGACGCTGACCCAGGACTTCACGATCACCTACACGGCGACCCAGCTCGCCGGCGCCGCGCGCTAACTCACGACCGGGGCGGTCCCGCAAGGGACCGCCCCACCCCCAATGAAAGAAAGGAGCACGACGGACATGACGCAGACCATCAAGATCACGATCAGCGCCCTCATCGTCGTGCTCTTTGCCTTCTCGCTCCTGTTCGTCGGGATCCGAGCCCTCGGCATGGCGAGCTTCGTCGTGACCGGCGGCTCGATGGAGCCGACGATCCACAAGGGCTCGCTCGTCATCGACCAGCCGGTCACGGCCGACAAGCTCAAGCTCGGCGACATCATCACGTTCGACCACTACGACCAGACCACGACGCACCGCATCGTGGGCGTCGAGGGGACCGCGAACGGCACGATGTTCTCGACGAAGGGCGACGCGAACCAGGTCGGCGATCCGGAGCCGCTCACGTTCCCGGGCCGCGTCGGCCTCGTGAAGCTCGCGATCCCCGGTCTCGGCTACGCCGTCGCCTGGATGCAGTACATCTGGCGGCTCGGCGCGACGGTGGTCGCGGCGCTCATCTTCTTCGGCTGCGCCGCGATGGTCTTCCTCCGCAAGGAGAGGACGGCCGCTCCGGCCCGGCCGGCGCAGAAGATGCCGAAGTCGATCACCGCCATCAAGCTCGCCGCCGTCGCCGTGAGCGCTTCGACGCTCGATGCGCAGCGCATCTGGGCCGAGCACGAGCGCTGGCTCGCCCAGGCCTCCGGCGCCGCGGCGAGGGCCGCATGAAGCGCACCGATCGGATCGTCGCCGCGGCCTTCGTCGTGCTCGTGAGCACGGCGATCGTCGGCATGTCCACCGGGGAGACCGGGGCCAGCTTCACCGGCACGACCACGAATCCGGGCCAGATCCTCCAGACCTCGACCGTCAACGCGCCTGCTTCGGAGACCGCGGCGTCCGCGATCGCTGGCCGGGTCGACCTCTCGTGGCCGGCCACGACAACGCCGGCGAACGGTCACACGGTGACCTACCTCGTGCTTCGCAACGGCGTGCAGGTCGGTGTGACCGCGGCGCTGACCTACTCGGACACGCCAGGGTCGGACGGCACGTACACCTACACCGTCCAGACGAAGATCGCCCAGGGTGCGGGCTTCTTCACGAGTGCGAGCAGCCCGGCCCAGAGCCCGAAGTCCGACCGCACCGCTCCTGTGATGTCGGTCCTCTGCAACGGCGCCGCCTGCGGCCCCTGGTACAAGGCGACGGTCGCGGTCCAGGTCGGCGGCAACGACGGCGCGGGCGTGGGCATGGGGACCGCGACGACGAATGTCGATGGCGCCGGCGCAGCGACTTCGGCCGCTCCTCGCACGGTCAACGTCAGCGGCGAGAGCGCGCACAGCGTCATCTATTCGGGCGCCGACCGCCTCGGCAACGCCTCCAGCAACGCCACCTTGAGCTTCGGGATCGATCTCACCGCCCCGACCGCGCCGACCGGGCTCACGTCGGTGCAAGGCGGCACGGGCGCCCCGGTCACCGTCGACCTCAGCTGGACCGCCGCCACCGATGCTCTGTCCGGCGTGGCCGGCTACACCGTTTACTGGGTCGCAGCGAACCCGTGTCCGGTCGTATCCCCCGCGAACTACCCGAACTCCGCGTCGATCGGTGCGGTCACGAGCTACTCGATCATCGGCCTCGCGAGCACGAGGTACTGCGCGTACCTGACCACGACCGACAACGCCGGCAACGTGAGTGCGCCGACCGCCTTTACCGGACCCACGATCGCTCGCTAGCGACCCTTCGCGCTCGGTACACTTGACCGGGTGAGGGCGGAGTGACACCGGAGGACAAGTTCGGTACCGAAGGACTCGCCTTCGACGACGTCCTCCTCATCCCGGCCCGCAGCGACGTCCCCTCCGCCCAGGTCTCCACCCGATCCTTCCTCACGCGTGAGCTCGCGCTCGACATCCCGATCCTCTCCGCCGCGATGGACACGGTCACCGAGGCGCGCATGGCCATCGCCATCGGCCGACTCGGTGGGATGGGCGTCCTGCACCGCAACCTCAGCGTCGAGGACCAGACCGCGCAGGCGAAGGAGTGCAAGGCCGCCGGCGTCCGCGTCGGTGCCGCGGTCGGCGTGTCCGGGGACGCCGACGAGCGCGTGAGCGCGCTGGTCGCGGCCGGCGTCGACGTGATCTTCGTCGACATCGCCCAGGGTCATTCGGCCGGCGTCATTCGGATGGTCGAGAAGATCAAAGCCCGTCACCGCGTCCAGGTGGTCGCGGGCAACGTCGTCACCGCTGCCGGCACCGATGACCTCATCGCCGCGGGCGCCGATGGCGTCAAGATCGGCGTCGGACCGGGGGCCATCTGCACGACCCGCGTCGTCGCGGGGGCCGGGATGCCGCAGATAACCGCGATCTTCGATTGCGCGAACGCCGCGGCGAAGGCCGGCGTGCCGGTCTGCGCCGACGGGGGGATCCAGGAGTCCGGCGACATCGCGAAGGCCATCGGCGCGGGCGCGCACACGGTGATGCTCGGGGGGCTCTTCGCCGGCGTCGACGAGTCGCCGGGCGAGGTCATCGAGACCGACGAGGGCCGCTTCAAGTCGTATCGCGGCATGGGCTCGATGGGCGCGATGCAGGCTCGGCAGACGTCGCGCGACCGCTACGGCCAGGGCGACGTCGCGGAGTTCAGCAAGCTCGTGCCCGAGGGGATCGAGGGTCGCGTGCCCGCGCGCGGCTCGCTCGAGCCGTTCGTGCATCAGCTCGTCGGTGGCCTTCGCGCGGGTATGAAGTACACCGGCGCCGCGTCGATCGAGGATCTCCGCACGACCGCGCGCTTCGTGCGCATCTCCGGCGCGGGGCTGCGCGAGTCGCACCCGCACGACGTCCGGATCACCGTCGAAGCCCCCAACTATCGGGTCCGTACCTCCTGATGCTCGGTTCCGTCGAACGGGACCTCGCACGCCGCGCGCTCGACACCGCCCGCACCCGGGGTGCGACCTACTCCGACGTTCGGTTCGTGCGGCGCTCGGTCGAGGACGTGCTCGTGAAGAACGGCCATCTCGAGAACGTCGACCGATCCGACACGTACGGGTTCGCCGTCCGCACGATCGCCGACGGCGCGTGGGGCTTCGCGGCCTCGCCGGTGCTCACGGCCGCGGAGGCCGATCGGGTCGCGGCGCGCGAGGCGGTCGCGAAGGCGACGGCCGCGCAGAGACCACGCGATCTCGCACCGGGAACGCACGAGGTGATCCTCGAGCCGTACGCCGTGCGCGACATGGTCTCGTTCCTCGGCTCGCAGCTCACCGGCCTCGCCGTCGAGGAGGGGCGCTCGTTCGTCATCGGCAAGCTCGGGCAGAAGGTCACCGGCGACGTGACGCTCGTCGATGACCCGTTCGACCCGAAGGGGCTGCCGCGGGCGTTCGATCTCGAAGGCCAGCCGTCCGAGCGTCTCGTCCTCATCGAGCGGGGCGTCGCGAAGGCGGTCGTGTACGACTCGCAGACCGCGCACCGGACGGGCGCGAAGAACACCGGCCACGCGCTCCCGCCGAACCCCTTTCAACCCTCTGCACCGATGCACTTACGTCTGGAGCCTGGCGACCAGACGCGCGAAGAACTGATCAGGAGTTGTAAGAGGGCCGTGCTCGTGACGCGGTTCTGGTACACGCGGTGGGTGCATCAGCTGCGCACGATCGTGACCGGCATGACCCGCGACGGGACGTTCGCCATCGAGGACGGGCAGATCGCCTATCCGGTGAAGAACTTCCGGTTCACGCAGTCGTATCACGACGCCCTCGGCGGCACGCTCGGCGTCGGATCGGACCTCGCGCTCCTCGTGCCCGGAGAGCAGTTCGGCCTGCAGGTGAGCTCGTACCGGGTGCCGGCGCTGCGGCTCGCGGCATTCACGTTCACCGGGGCGACGCAGTACTGATGGGCACCGACGTCGGCGGCGCCGTGGCCGAGCAGGGTTCGAAGACCGGGCCGGCGCGGGAGACGATCGCGGTCCTCGATTACGGCGGTCAGTACGTGCAGCTCATCGCACGCCGCGTCCGCGAGTCGCGCGTGTACTGCGAGATCTTCCCGCACGACGTGACCGCGGACGAGCTCGCGGCACGCGGGGTCATCGGCGTGATCCTCTCGGGTGGGCCAGCGAGCGTGTACGAGCCCGGTGCGCCGCTGGTCGATCCCGCGATCCTCGACGGGCGGTTCCCGGTCCTCGGCATCTGCTACGGCATGCACCTCATGGCCCACGTGCTACCCGGCGGTGAGGTCGTCGCGGAGGGCAAGCGCGAGTTCGGGCCGGCGACGCTCGCGGTGCAGGACCGGTCCGGCATCTTCGACGGCCTTGCCGATGCCGAGCGCGCGTGGATGAGCCACGGCGACTCCGTGACGAAGCTGCCCCACGGATTCCACGCGGCCGCGAGCACCGACCGTCTCGCCGCGGCGGCGATGAGCGACGGCGCGCGGCGGTTCGGCGTCCAGTTCCACCCGGAGGTCGCACACACGCCGCACGGCGCGGACATCCTGCGCAACTTCGTGCTGCACGTCGCGGGCGCGAAGGGCGAGTGGACACCGGCTGCGTTCGTGGAGGAATCGGTGGCCGAGCTGCGTCGGGCCATCGGCGATCGCCATGCGCTCCTGGCCCTCTCCGGCGGTGTCGATTCGGCGGTCGCGGCCGCGCTCGTGGCCCGTGCGATCGGCGACCGGCTCACGTGCGTATTCATCGACACCGGGATGCTCCGCGAGCGCGAGGCCGAGCAGGTCGTCGCGACCTTCGGCGCCCGGCTGCGGCTCGTCCCGGTCAACGCCGAGGCCCGGTTCCTCGCGAAGCTCGCCGGCGTCACCGACCCCGAGCGCAAGCGGGCGATCATCGGCGAGGAGTTCATCCGCTGCTTCGAAGAGGAGGCCGCGCGCATCGGTCACGTCGACGTGCTCGTGCAGGGCACGATCTACCCCGACATCATCGAGTCGCGGGCGAAGGACAGCAAGACGAGCGCGCGCATCAAGACCCATCACAACGTCGGCGGCCTGCCCGAGGTGATGGCCCTCGAGGTGGTCGAGCCGCTCCGCCGCCTGTTCAAGGACGAGGTGCGCCGGGTCGGCGCGGAGCTCGGCATTCCCGAGGACATCCTGTGGCGCCACCCGTTCCCGGGCCCGGGTCTCGCCGTGCGCGTGATCGGCGAGCTCACCAAGGAGCGGCTCGACATCCTTCGGCGCGCCGACGCGATCTTCCTCGAGGAGCTGCGCGCCGCCGACCTCTACAAGAGCGTCGCACAGGCCTTCGCGGTGCTCACGCCGGTGCAGAGCGTCGGCGTGATGGGCGACTTCCGCACGTACGGCTTCCTCGTCGCATTGCGCGCGGTGACGACCGAGGACTTCATGACGGCGGACTGGGCGCGCATCCCCTATGACGTGCTCGCCCGCATCTCGGCGCGGATCGTGAACGAGGTGAGCGCCGTGAATCGCGTGGTCTACGACATCTCGTCGAAGCCGCCCGCGACGATCGAGTGGGAGTAGGGCACTGATGCACTGGTTCAATGACGCGGAGAAGATGCGGCGCACCATCGCCGCGCAGCGCGCGAACCGCAGCCCCGGACGCGCGCACGCCGGTG
>DATCQC010000261.1:0-6176 GCA_036569685.1 Candidatus Limnocylindria bacterium
ATCGTCGTTGGCGTTCCAGCCCTCCGACGCGTCACACCCAACGGGCACGCTGACCGGACGGACGGGACTCGGTGCAGCGGTCCTCGTGCGCGGCCTACTCACGTTCGCGTTCTTCGGGACCGAAGCGTTCCTCCCGTTGATGCTCCGCGAGGCGCGCGGCCTCAGTCCGACGCTCGCGGGGATCGTGCTCACGACCGGCGCCGTGACCTGGACCGCTGGTTCGTGGGTCCACGAGCGTCTCGCGCCGCGCCTGGTGAGCCGCACCATCATCACGACCTCGTTCTTGCTCGTCGCGCTCGGCGCATGCGGCGTGCTCGCCGTCCTCCTCTTCGCGAGCCTCCCGGTCGAGGTCGCGTACCTCGCCTGGGCGGTGAGCGGCTCGGGCATCGGGTTCGGCTACGCGGCGATCTCCGTGCTCGTGCTGCGGCTTGCACCTGCCGGACAGGTCGGCGCGACCGGCGCGGCGATGCAGGTCCTCGACAACCTCGGCACCGCGTTCGGCACTGGTGTCGGTGGCGCGGCCATCGCGATCGCCGTCGCGCGCGGCCTGCCGGTCGCGGCCGGGATCGCCGCGGCATTCTGCCTCGCGGTCGCCGGCGCGCTCGCGGGCCTCGCCGTCGCGCGGCGCCTCGACGCCTCGCGCCCATCCGTGATCGACGAGGACAGGGCGATCTCCGCGCCGTCCCTCGGATGAACCGAACCGTCGCGCGGGCGGTTCATGGGATGTGCGGTGGGTGTGGCTGTCCTCGCTCCTTCTATCAGCCTGCGGCGCGGGCACGGCGGTCGTGCCTTCGCCGTCACCGTCCGCGCACGCAGCCGCCCCCAGCCCGACCGGCCCGGTCCCGGCGGGCGGCGTGCGGTTCGCCCCGACGCCGTTCAAAGGTCTGGCCACGGTGACGGTCCAAGAGCATCTCGCGGTCAACCTCGTCAACACCGACGCGGTCCTCACCTCGAACGGCGTGGACGGCGTGCTCACGCTGAACGCCGACGGTACGTTCGCGCCTGACTCGAAGATCGTCGTGGACATGACTCGCCTGCAAAGCGATCAGTCGCTGCGGGACAAGTGGATCCAGCTCTTCGGCGTCGAGACGAACAAGTTCACGACGGCGACGTTCGTGCCGCAGAAGGCGATCGGTCTCCCGTCGCCGCTGCCCGCGAGCGGTCGGTGGACGTTCACGCTGGACGGTCAGCTCACGGTGCACGGCGTCACGAAGGCCGCGAGCTGGAACGCGACCGCGACGCGCGCGGGCCGTGATCTCACCGGCAGCGCGACGACGCTCATCCACTGGGCCGACTTCAACATCGAGAAGCCACAGGCGGCGGTGACCCAGGTGGTCTCGGTGTCGGACGACATCCGGCTCGAGCTCGACTTCGTGGGGGCGCAAGCGGACTAGCCGAGGACGGAGGCGGACCAGCGCGCCGGGCGCGGACAGATGACGGACCGCTACCGTCGGCGGCATGCATCGCCTCGCGTTCGCGCTCATCGTGCTGGTCGTGCCGGCCTGCGCCGCAGCGACCGCGGACAACGCGGCCGTCGAGAACGACTACGCCGTACGGCGATCGGCCGTCGAGGTCACCGCCGAAGGCGTGGTGACGGCGGTGCTCGCTGATGACACCGGGCCGTCCGGACCGCACCAGCGCTTCATCATCCGCCTCGCCGGCGCGACCCAGACGGTGTTGATCGACAACAACGTGACCGTCGGCCAGCGGGTACCGGTCGCCCCGTCCGACGACGTCACTGTGCACGGCGAGTACATCTGGAACGATCAGGGCGGGCTCATCCACTACACCCACCACGATCCCGCGCCTGGTCACGAGGGCGGATGGATCGACCGCAACGGGGTCCGCTACCAGTGACCGGCGAAGACATCCTTGGCCGAGAATCGGGCGATCGCCTCGACCATCGCGAGGTGCTCCTGCTCGAGCACGCGCGCGGCAAGCGTTTCGGCATCGTCATCCGGTCGCACCGGCACGCGCCGCTGCACGAGGATCTCGCCGGCGTCCACGTGACCGGCGTGGGCCAGATGGACGGTGCAGCCGCTTTCGCCGACGCCGGCGGCGAGCACGGCGTCGTGGACCTTCGCCCCATTCAGGCCGCCGAACGCCGGCAGCAGCGCGGGATGGATGTTGATCACCGGGACCTCGCCGAGACGCGCGAAGAACTCGTCGCAGAGGATCCGGTCGTACCCGGCAAGCACGACGAGCTCCACGTCCGCGGCGACGAGCCGCGAGGCCATGAGCAGCTGCGCCGCGTCGCGGCCGCCGTTCGCCGCCGGCGGGAAGGCCTCCGCCGGCACGCCGGCAGCCTTCGCCCGTTCGAGGGCCGGCGCGCTCTTCCGGCTCGACGCGACGTACACGACGCGCGCGTCCAGCCGGCCGTCGCGGCACGCGTCGAGGATCGCCTGGAGGTTCGTTCCGCGCCCGCTGACGCAGACCCCGACGCGCAGCGTCACGGGGAGCTCGACCAGCGGACCCGCGGCGCATCCGGCCGCGCGCGCTCGACCGAGCCGATGCGGATCGCGTCGGGCAGGGCGTGCAGCGCCGCGCGCTCGTCACCCGCCGCGATCACGACCACGAGGCCGATGCCCATGTTCCAGGTGCCGAACGCGTCGCGGTCCGCGACCTGGCCCCACTCCACCAGCATCCGGAACAGCGGCGGGACGATCCAGCTGTCGCGGTCGACGACCGCGCCGAGCCCATTCGGGAGCGCGCGCGGAAGGTTGCCCTCCCACCCGCCGCCGGTGAGGTGCGCGATCGAGCGGACCGTGGTCGTGGCGCGCAGGGCACGCACCTCGTCGAGGTAGCAGCGATGCGTCGCGAGCAGCGCATCGGCGAGTGTGCCGCCGCGGAGCTCGGGCCGCGGCGCGTCGAGCACGGCGCGATCCAGGCACTCCTCGATCGTCGCGCGCTTCGAGACGATCGCGCGGGCGAGCGAGAAGCCGTTCGTGTGCAGCCCGTCCGACGGCAGGCCGATGAGGACATCTCCCTCGAGCACCGACGCCGGGTCGAGGATCTTGTCACGGGCGACGGCGCCAACGAGGAAGCCGGCGAGGTCGTACGCGCCCGGCGCGTACATCCCGGGCAGCTCGGCGGTCTCGCCACCGAGGAGCGCGCAGCCGTGCGCGCGGCACGCGTCGGCCATCGCGCCGACGACCCTCGAGAAGATCCCGGGGTCGAGTCTGCTCGTGGAGAAGTAATCGAGGAAGAACAGGGGCTCCGCGCCCATCGCGAGCGCGTCGTTCACGCAGTGGTGCACGAGGTCGGTGCCGACGCCCTCGTGGCGGTCGAGCAATCGCGCGAGCTCGAGCTTCGTGCCGACGCCGTCCGTCGTCGCGACAAGGACGGTGTCGGTGCCGGTCAGGCGGAACAGGCCGCCGAACGCGCCGATGTCCCCGAGGACCTCCGGCCGCTTCGTCGCGCGGACCTTGTCGCGGATCCGCGCGAGCGCGTCTTCGGCGCGGGAGATGTCGACGCCGGCGTCCTGATATCTCACGCGCGCGAGGCCTCGAGCACGTCCTTCGTGAGCTCGAGCTGCACGGGGACGAGGTAGTCACCGGTGAAGCACGCGGTGCAGAGCTCGCCCCGGGTCGCGCCGGTGGCCGTGATCATGCCCGCGAGCGAGAGGTAGCCGAGCGAATCCGCGCCGACGTGCGCGCGGATCGCGTCCTCGTCCATCCGGGATGCGATGAGCTCGTCGCGCCGGGCCATGTCCACACCGAAGAAGCACTGGTGGCGGATCGGCGGCGAGCACACTCGGAGGTGGACCTCGCGTGCGCCATGCCGCTTGAGCAGCTGCACGATCGGTCCGCTCGTCGAGCCGCGCACGATCGAGTCGTCCACCACCACCACGCGCTTCCCGTCGAGCACGTCACGGAGCGCGTTGTACTTGAGCGCGACGCTGTGACGGCGCAGCTCCTGGGTCGGCTGGATGAACGTGCGCCCGATGTAGCGGTTCTTGATGAGGCCCTCGCGGAACGGGATCCCGCTCCGCCGCGCGTAGCCGACGGCCGCGGGGATCGCGCTGTCCGGGACCGGGATGACGACGTCGGCGTCGGCCGGATGCTCGTCGGCCAGGATCTCGCCCATCCGCTCGCGCGTCGCGTACACCGAGCGGCCGCCGATGTCGCTCGACGCGGAGGCGAGGTACACGTGCTCGAAGACGCAGAGCCCGGTCCGGCCTGCCGCGAGGTCCGCGATCGTGACCGGCCCGCGGTCGTCGATCCGCAGGACCTCACCGGGCAGCACGTCGCGGACGGTCTCGGCGCCGATCGTCTCGAGCGCGGAGTTCTCGCTCGCGACGATCCACGCGTCGCCCTTGCGGCCGAGGCAGAGCGGCCGCACGCCGAGCGGATCGCGGATCGCGTAGAGCGCGGTCGGCGTGAGCAGGGTGAGCGACCACGCGCCGGCGAGGGACGGCAGCGCCGCGACGATGCGCTGGTCCCAGGTCGCGCCCGCGGCCGAGACGATCGCCTGCGCGACCACCTCGGTGTCGCTCGACGTCTCGAACTGCGCACCCTGCGCGATGAGCCCGTCGCGCACGTCGCGGGCGTTGATGCAGTTGCCGTTGTGCCCGAGCGCGAGCTCGCCGAGCGTCTCGTCGCGTACGACCATCGGTTGCGCGTTCTCGATCCGCGACGAGCCGGTGGTCGAGTAGCGCGTGTGGCCGATCGCTGCCCGACCGCTGAGCGCGGCGAGATCCGGCTCCGCGAAGACCTGGCCGACCAGGCCCATCCGCCGCACGACGCGGAGGTCACGTCCGTCCGTGGCCGCGATGCCCGCGGACTCCTGCCCGCGGTGCTGGAGCGCGTAGAGCGCGAAGAACATGAGCCGCGCGGCCTCGCTCGGATCGGCCGTCGATGGGGACCAGATGCCGCACACACCGCACATGGCTAGGACGCCCGTCCCAATGAGCGAGCGAGGCCGTCGCGGTGCGCGCGGACGAGCGCCTCGACCGGCGTGCCGAGCACCGGCGCGATCTCGAGGATGTCGCCGCCGATCGCGCCCAGGGTCCAGAGCGGCACGTCGTGCTCGGTCGCGATCGCGCGCACGAGGAGCTCGTCCGCGGTCCGGATCACGAGCACGATCCCGGACGGGCCCTCGCCGAACAACATCACGCGCTTGTCGATGCCGCGGACGGCGGGCAGCGTCACCTTCATCCCGATGCGGTCACGGATCGCGAGCTCTGCGAGCGCAACGCCGAGACCACCCTCCGCGCGATCGTGCGCGGCGCGGATCGCGCCGCGCGCGTGCGCGGCGCGCACGAACCGCTGCAACCGGGCCTCGAGTGCCAGATCGATCCGCACGCTGCCGTCCGCGTGACCGCGGAGCGCGGCGTACGTCGACGCCGCCAGCGTCACCTGCGCGCTGCCGGCAAGCAGCACGAGGTCGCCCAGCTCGCCGGTGCGCGCCGGAATGTGCTTCGTCACGTCGGCGAGGCGCCCGACGGCGCCGATGGTCGCCGTGGGCCAGATGTCGCGGCCGCCCGTCGCGTTGTACAGGGACACGTTCCCGGACACGATCGGGACCTCGAGCGCGTCGCACGCAGCGCTGATGCCGGCGATCGTGCGCTCGAGCTGCCACGCGCCCTCGGGGCGCTCGGGGTTGCCGAGGTTCAGGCAGTCCGTGATCGCGAGCGGCTCGGCGCCGACGCAGACGAGATTTCTCGTCGCCTCGGCGACCGCGGCGGCCGCGCCGATGAACGGATCGAGCGACGCGACGCGCGGCTGCGCGTCGAGCGCGATCGCGATGCCGTCGGGCCGCCCCTTGATCCGCATGACCGCGGCATCGGCACCCGGACCGACGACCGTATCGGTGCCGACCATCTGGTCGTACGTCCGATAGAGGATCGCGCGCGACGCGACATCGGGCGAGCCGAGCAGCTCCAAGAGCTCGAGGCCGATCTTCTGAAGCGGTTCGTCGAGGGCCGGCGACTCGGTCGGCCGCGTTTCGGCGGGAGCTGCCATCCATTCACGCACGTCGTACTCGGGCGCGTCGTCGGCCAGCGCCTTCGGCGGCAAGGACGCAACGAGGGCGCCACCGCTGCGGATCTCCAGACGCTCGTCGGCGATGACCTCGCCGATGCGCACCCCGTGCAGCTCCCAGCGCGCGAACACGCGCTCGATGTCGGCCTCCTGTCCCGGACGCGCGACGATGAGCATCCGCTCCTGGGACTCGCT
>DATCQC010000262.1:0-6207 GCA_036569685.1 Candidatus Limnocylindria bacterium
GTCGAGGGCAACCGGCAGTTCAACCCGGGCTGGCACCTCGCGCTCGACCTGCGCTCGATGCTCACGATCTCCAAGGCGGTCACCCGGTCGGCGCTCCTCCGCACGGAAAGCCGTGGCGGTCACACCCGCGAGGACTTCCCGAAGTCCGATGCGGCGTGGGGTACGAAGAACGTCGTCACGCGCAAGCGCGGCACGCAGCTCGAGCTCGCGACCGATCCGCTGCCGCAGATGCCCGAGGAGCTCCGTCAGCTGGTCATGAGCGAGGAAAAGTCGTGAAACAGGATCTGATGGCGGCCGCGCAGAGCCAGGGCAACGTGACGCTCCGGGTGTGGCGCGGCACGAAGGACGGCGGCCGCTTCGAGCCATACACCGTGCCGGCCGACGAGGGCATGGTCGTGCTCGACGTGATCCACAAGATCCAGGCCCTGCGCGCGCCGGACCTTGCGGTCCGGTGGAACTGCAAGGCCGGGAAGTGTGGATCGTGTAGCGCAGAGATCAACGGTCACGCCCGGCTCATGTGCATGACGCGCATGAACACGTTCGCGCCGGGCGACGAGATCACGGTCTCGCCGATGAAGACGTTCCCGATCATCAAGGACCTCGTCACCGACGTCTCGTACAACTACGAGAAGGCGAAGGAGATCCCCGCGTTCAAGCCGAAGCCGAAGGAAGCCGACGGCACGCGGCGGATGTACCAGGAGGACGTCGACCGGGTCCAGGAATTCCACAAGTGCATCGAGTGCTTCCTCTGCCAGGACACCTGCCATGTCATCCGCGATCACGAAGAGAACAAGAAGGCGTTCTCCGGTCCGCGCTTCTTCGTCCGGCTCGCGGCCCTCGAGATGCATCCCCTCGATACGAATGACCGGCTGGAGCTCATCCGGGCGAAGGCCGGCCTGGGGTTCTGCAACATCACGAAGTGCTGCACGGAGGTGTGTCCCGAAGATATCCACATCACCGACAACGCGATCATCCCGTTGAAAGAGCGCATCGTGACCGAGTTCTACGACCCGCTTGCCTGGGTGAAGCGGCGCGTGATGGGGCAGCGCGCGACGCAGCCGGGCAAGGGCGAACCGGAGCCGCCGTCAGCGAAGGCGTAGTGGGCCGCCGGCGCACATTCGTCGTCGTCGCCGGCTCGGCCTTGCTGATCGTGTTCGTCCTGCTCGTGATCCGGCCCGGGATCGAGCGCGGCGGAGTTCAAGAGGTCGTGATCATCGGCGCGATCTTCGGCGCGGTACTGCTCTTCGAGCGGTACCTTCGTTCGCGGTAGCTGATCCCGCCTCGACAAGGTGCGACAGGGACCCCCTGATAGCCTGACCGCGAACGATGGACGGCCCGCGGAACCGCTCCGCGACGACGGGCTTGATCCTCGCGACGGCGGTGGTCTCGCTTCCATTCCTCGCCATCGGTGTGATCGGGCTGCTCATGATGCCCGTCGAGCTGTGGCTCGTCGGCGGCCTGTACGCGGCGACCGTCCTGCTCGCCGCGCGACCGATCAAGATCCACCCCGACGCCGACCTCAGCCCGTCGGACGTGGCGGCCGTGGCCGGCATCGTGTTCCTCCCGCCGGGAGCGGTCTCGATCGTCGCGGCGGTCGCCCGCCTGACGAGCGACATCATCGGGCGCAAGCGCCGCGAGCAGATCGTTCGCAATGCAGCGGCGATCGCAGTCTCGAGCGGCAGCGCGTCGCTCGTCTACGCGATCGTGTGGCGCGCGCTCGGGCCGAGCATGAGCGCGACGGCCTCGATCCCCGCGGCGGTGATCGCGGTACTGGTCCTGGTCGCGGTCGATCTCACGCAGCTCTACCTGCTGCTCAGCGCGCTCCGCGGTACCTTGGTGCTGCAGGGCTGGCGCTGGTTCGTACGGACCGGTCGCGCCCAGCTCCTCTGGAGCATCGCGGCGGTGATCACGATAGAGATCATCCTCATCGAGCCGTGGTTCCTGGTGCCCGGCATCCCGCTGTTCGTCTTCGGCTATCTCGACATCCGGGCTCGCTTCGTGGCCGAACGGCGCGCGCGGCTGCTCGCGACGCTCGTCGAGGTCGGCCACGCAGTCGGGATGTCGCTCGACACGACCGAGGTATTCCGCGCCGTGTACGCGCAGGTGCGCACGGTCCTCGAGTCGGACGCGTTCTTCGTCGCGATCGTGGACCGCGCCCGGGCCGTCGTGGATTACCGGTTCCTCGTCGACCTCAACACCGAGCTGCCCCAGGAGGACGGGCCACTGGCCGGCACGCTCGCCGGCCTCGTCGTCGAGCGCGGCGAGCCGATCCTCATCCGCGACACCGTGCGGGACCTGCCGAAGCTCGGCCTTGTCCGCAGCGCGTGGGGCACGATCAGCGAGCGCTCGGTCCTGGTCGCCCCGATGCGGATCCAGGGCGTCGTCGTCGGGGCGCTCTCCGTGCAGAGCGTGAAGCCGAACGCCTACGACGAGGGTGACCTCGAGCTCCTCTCGGCGATCGCGACCGAGGCGGCCACGGCGATCGAGCGCGCCGACCTCTACGCGCGCGCGAGCGGCCTGTCCAAGCGGCTCGTGGACCTGCACCGCACCGGCGTCGAGCTCAACAGCCAGCGCCGGATGGCCGACGTCGTGAAGCTGTTCGCCAAAGCGTTCGTGGAATCGATCGGGGCCTCGGCGGCGGCCGTGTACCTCGACACCGGCGGCGACTCGCTGGAATTCGCGGGCAACACGACGGGCCGGCTGCCGTCCGAGCACTTCGCGCTCGCGAAGGCCGGGCCGAGCGCCATCGCCGACGCGATCGCGTCCGGCACGCCTGTCGAGATCACGGACTCCGAGCAGACCGCCGAGCCGACGCGATCCCGACTGAGCGAGTGGGGCTATCGCGCGCTGTACGTGCAGCCACTCCGCGCGGCGTCCGAGTCGGTGGGCGCGCTACTGGTCACCTGGGAGGATCCGCACCGATTCACCGGCGACGAGCGCGAGCTCATCGGCGTCCTTGCAGGCATGGGCGCGACCGCGATCCGCTCGATGCGCCTCTACGTGAAGCTCGACGACGCGTACCTCTCCACCGTGTCGAAGCTCACGGCGATGATCCAGGCCCGCGACGGCTACCACGAGGACCACCAGCGGCGCATCGCCGCCGACGCGGTCGCGATCGGCGAGCGCCTCGGCCTCGACGACCCGACGCTGCGCGACCTGCGCTATGGCTCGCTGTTCCACTCGCTCGGCAAGATCGGCGTGCCCGCGACGATCCTCGCGAAGAGCGGTCCACTCACGCCGGAGGAGCGGAAGATCGTTCAGGAGCATCCCCTCCTCGGCGCGCGGATCCTCGAGTCGATCGAGTTCCTGCGCACGGTCGTGCCGATCGTCCGTCACGCGAACGAGCGGTGGGACGGGACGGGGTATCCGGACGGGCAGAAAGGCGAGGCCATCTCGCTGCCCGCGCGGATCCTCGCGGTCGCGATCGGCTACGAGGCGATGCTCGCGGATCGTCCGTACCGCCGCGCGCTCAATCCCGAGGCGGCGGTCGCGGAGCTGCGCACGCTGGCCGGCGCCTGGTACGACCCGACGATCGTCGACGAGTTCATCTCGATGATCGAGGCCCGCGGCGCCGTCGCGGCCGCCGAGGTCGAGGTCGGGGCGTCGCGCGAGCTTGCGATCCTCGCGGAGATCACACCCGAGTTTCACACCCTGCTCGACATGCAGCGGCTCCTGTCGCGCATCCTGCTGATCCTCGAACGGCACATGGCCGGCGCCGCGTTCACGATCCTGCTCCGCGAGGAGGCGACCGGCGATCTGGTGGTCCGCTCCGCCGCCGGCGCGCGCACCGATCTCGCCGGCCCGACGCGGGTCGAGAGCGGCACCGGCCTCGCGGGCTGGGTCGTCGCGCACGGCGAGGCGCAGATCGTCGACGACGTCCGCAGCGACCCGCGCTACATCGGCGACCCGAACGTGCGGTCCGAGATGGTCGTCCCGCTCGTGTCGTCGGGCCGCGCGATCGGCGCGCTCGTCGTGTCGCATCCGTCGGCGGGCGTGTTCGGCCAGCGTGACCTGACGCTCCTGCAGGCCGTGGCGGCGCAGATCGCAGCCGCGATCGACGTCGCCGAGCTCCACGAGCGGCTGAAGCGCGCGGCCAACACCGACGCGCTCACCGGGATCCACAACTACGGCTACTTCTACGACCGTCTCGAGGAAGAGGTCGCGCGCGCCGAGCGCCGAACGGGCACGCTGGCCGTCGCGTATTTCGACATCGACGGCCTGAAGCGGGTGAACGACACGTACGGCCACCTCGCCGGCGACGCCGTACTGCGCACGCTCGGTGGCCTCATCGGTCGCCGCGTGCGCACCGAGGACGTCCCGGCGCGATACGGGGGCGACGAGTTCGCGCTCGTGATGCCCGACACCCCGCGCGAAGAGGCCGAGCGCGTCGTACAGCGCCTCATGGACGAGCTCGACCGCAGCGTCGTCGAGCTGCCCGACGGCGGCACGATCCGGATGCCCGCCCGGTCGTGGGGCATCTCGACGTACCCGCTGGATGGCCACACCGCGAAGGCTCTCGTTGAGAACGCCGACACCCGCGCCTACGCCCGCAAGCGCGCGCGGACCGACATCGCTCCATAGATCACGCCGATCACGTCGCGCTCATCCGCGACGCCGTCCAGCCGGGCGAGACCTGGCTCGAGCTCGGATCGGGCGCGGGCGCGTTCACCCTGGCGCTCGCGGATCTTCTCGGGAGCGGCGGCACGATCCACTCGATCGATCAGGACCGCGGCGCGCTCGCGACGCAGGCTGCGGCGGTCCGCACACGGTTCGGCGCGGTGCGCCTCGACCAGCGGACGGCCGACTTCACGCGCCCGCTCGGCTTCAGCGGCATGGACGGCGTGCTGATGGCGAACTCGCTGCACTTCGTGCAGGACAAGGCGCCGGTCCTCGCGCTCGTGCGCTCGTACCTGGCGCCGGGCGGGCGCTTCGTCCTGGTCGAGTACGACGCGGACCGCCCGAACCACTGGGTCCCGCACCCGATCAGCTACACCACGTGGCTCGCCGTCGCCCCCGGCGCCGGATTCAGCGGGGCGCGGCTCCTCGGCCGCGTGCCGAGCCGGTTCCTGAACGCGATCTACGCGAGCGTCGCGACCGCCTAGCGCCGGGCGGCGCGCTGCCGCAGATCTTCGTCCCACAGCGCGGCGTGGATCTTCGTCGCAGCGATCGCACCCTGTGCGGCGGCCACGATCACGAGTTGCTCGCCGACCGAGGCGTCGCCGGCCACGTACACGCCCGGCACGCGCGTCACCTCATGCTCGTCCGCCACGACGATGCCTTCGGCGTTGATCTCGCACCCGAGCATCTTCGCGAGATCGGATTGCTCGCGCTGTCCAGCGACCAGGAACAGGGCCGCCCGCGCGACGGCCGGTCCGCCGGCCAGGACAACGCGCTCGAGCCGCCCGTCGTGGCCGTCGAGCCGGACGACGCGCTCGTCGCGCACCGCGACGCCGAGCTCCTCGCAGCGCCGCCGATCCGCTGACCCGAGCGGACGGCCGTCGGTGAACAGCACGACATCGTCGCTCCACGCGAGCATCGCGAGCGCCGCCTCGACGCCGAAGCCGGCCTGCCCGTAGACCCCGATCGGCTTGCCCGCGTACTCGTAGCCGTCGCAGTGCGGGCAGTGGTGCACGGTGCGCCCGAACAGCTCGGGCAGGCCGTCGATGACCGGGATCACGTCGATGACCCCGGTCGCGAGGAGCACACGACGCGCGACGATCGTCGGACCGTCGGCGGTCCGTACCTCGAACGCGCCGCGCGCTCCGGCGACGCCGGTCACGATCCCCGACCGCAACGTGACCGTCGGATAGCGCATGAGCTCCGTCTCGGCGAGCCGCAGGAGGTCGATCGGGGACGTGTCGTCCCGGGTCAGGTATCCGTGGATCGCGTGGGCCTTGCGGTTGCGTTGCTCGCCGGCGTCGATGACGACCACCCGGCGCAGGCACCTTCCGAGCATGAGCGCGGCCGAGAGGCCGGCCGGGCCGCCACCGACGATCGCGACGTCGACGCGCTCCGGCCCGTCCATCGCGGACCAGCATGACAGTCCTCGCCGCGCCGGTGCTGTAGAACGTCAGGCAACCGCGTACGGAGGAACTTCGTGAGCATTTCGGATCTCGACGCCGCGAAACAACACCGGCCCCGGCTGGTCCTGAGCGCCCACGTCCTCGGCAGCGTCCACGGATCGGGCGCGGCCGGACGCTTCAACAC
>DATCQC010000263.1:0-8007 GCA_036569685.1 Candidatus Limnocylindria bacterium
GCCCTGGCCGAGCCCGTACGCAAGCGCCACCGCGTTCCCGACGTCCACGAGCGGCACCAGGTGCTCGATCTCGAGCGAGTCGAAGAAGCCCCGGACCTTCCCGCCGTCCTCATCGAGGTCGATCTCGTAGAACGCGATGCCGGGATTGTCCCGCGCCGTCTGCTCGAGCAGGGGCATCTCGGCCCGGCAGGACACGCACCAGGTGGCCCAGAAATTCAGCACCACGGGCGTGCCACGCAGGGCGGTGAGCCGAGTCGAGTCGCCGGAGGGCTGGAGCCACAGGAAATCCGGGGCCGTCGAGCCGACCCGGCCGGCGGTGTCCGGAGCCTCGACGACGTTCGTGATGACGCCGACCCTCGTCTGCCCGACGTACTCCCGCTGCTGCAGCTGCGGCACGATGAGCGCGACCGCGGACGCGATGGCGATGATCGCGACGAACAACGCCGTGATCCACCGCGGGAGCTGCAGCCGCGTCGACTCGAGCGCGCGCGAGGTCGGGGCCACTTCGGCTAACCCAGCAGCGGCAGGAAGTTGAAGAGCTGGTTCAGCCGGGTGAGCTGACCCGAGAGAAGGAGCAGACCCATCACGATGACCAGCGTACCGCCGACCGCGTTCACCGCCCGGATGTGGACGCGCACCCAATCGAGCGCGCGGCGCACGCTGCCGAACCCACCCGCGACCAGGAGGAACGGCACGCCGAGCCCGAGCGAGTACGCGAGCAGCAGGACCGCGCCTGACGCGACGTCGTTGTTCAGGAGGATCGTGAGGATGAGCGCTAGGTACGGCCCGATGCACGGCGTCCAGCCGGCGCCGAACGCGACACCGATGAGGATCGACCGGCGGTAGCCGGACGACGTGCCCTCGAGGTGAAGATCGGTGGTCCGCTCGAGGAACGGGATGGTGATCAGGCCGAGCATGTGCATCCCGAGCACGATGAGGATGAAGCCCCCGATCCGCTGGAGCCACGTGACCAGGTCGGTGCCAAGCGTCCCGAGGAGCGCGATGCCCACCCAGAGCAGCGTGAACACCGCGCTGAACCCGGCGACGAACGCGGCGGCGTGGGCGATCGTCCGCCGCCGATCCGTTCCCGAGAGTGCCGTCTCGCCGGCGAGGTTCACGAGGTACGCCGGCACGAGCGGGAGCACGCACGGCGAGACGAACGACAGGATCCCCGCGCCGAAGGCGATCGCCAGGTTCATCCGATCGCGTGCGCGAGGTCCGCGATGAGATCGCCCACGCTCTCGATGCCGACCGAGAGGCGGATGAGGCCGGCCGGCGGTGCGAGCTTGGTGCCCTTCACCGAGCCATGGGTCATCGCGAGCGGGATCTCGATGAGCGACTCGACGCCCCCGAGCGACTCCGCCAGCGCGAAGATCTTCGTGCGCGCCGCGACGCGCTTCGCGGCGGCTTCCCCGCCCCTCTTCAGCTCGAAGCTCAGCATCCCGCCGAAGCTGCGCATCTGCCGGCGCGCGAGCGCGTGCTGCGGATGGGTCGGGAGGCCCGGGTAGTTCACGCTCTTCACCTTCGGGTGCTCGGCGAGCCACTCCGCGATCGCGAGGCCGTTGGCCGAATGCCGTTCCATCCGCACGGCCAGCGTCTTGGCGCCGCGCAGGACGAGCCAGCTGTCGAACGGCCCGGGCACGCCGCCCGCGGCGTTCTGGATGAACTTCAGGCGCTTGTGGAGATCCGGCGAATTGCCGAGGACCGCGCCGCCGACGACGTCGGAGTGGCCGCCCAGGTACTTCGTCGTCGAGTGGGTCACGAGGTCGGCCCCCATGAGCAGCGGCTGCTGAAGGTACGGGCTCGCGAACGTGTTGTCGACGACCGCGAGCGCCCGGGCCTTGTGCGCGAGCTCGGACATCGCGGCGATGTCGATGACCTTCAGCATCGGGTTCGTCGGCGACTCGATCCAGAGCAGCTTCGTCTTTTTCGTGATCGCGCGCTTCACCGCAGCGTGCTGGCGCATGTCGACGGCGGTCATCCCGATGCCGTGCCGCTCGAAGATCCGCTTGAACAGGCGGTAGGTCCCGCCGTAGACGTCGTCCCCCATGACCACGTGGTCGCCGGTGCCCAGGAGATGCGCGATCGCATCCTCGCCGGCCATGCCCGAGGCGAACGCGAGGCCCCAGGCACCCGATTCGAGCGCGGCGAGGCAGGTCTCGAGGGCCTTGCGGGTCGGGTTGTTCGTGCGCGCGTAGTCGAAGCCCTTGTCCTTGCCGACCGCTTCCTGCGCGAACGTGCTTGTCTGGAAGATCGGCACGGTCACCGCGCCGGTGGCCGCCTCGGGCTCCTGGCCGGCATGGATCGCGAGGGTCTCGAAGCTCTGCCTGCGGAGGTCCTTCCCCATCGCGTCAAGTATGGGCGCCGGTCCGTCAGGCGCCGAGGAGCGGCTCCACGGTCCGGGTGAACACGTCGACGTCGAACGGCTTCGTCAGCACGGCGTCGGCGCCGAGGCCCGCTGCGCCCGCCGCACGGGCGGGGGCGTGCGCCGTCGAGACGATCACCGCGGCGCCGGGGAACGCCGCGCGCACGCGGGCGATCCAGGCTCGGGCGGCCGCGAGGTCGTAGCTGCGGAGCGCGACGAGGTCGGTGATCACGAGCTGCGTGTCGTGATCGGCCGCTCCGTCGGGCAACGTGGAGCGGACCTCGACCTGGTGGCCTGCGTCAGTGAGCATGTCGTCGACGAGCGCGGCGATGTCGGGATCGTCCTCGATGAGGACGATCCGCCGGGTCACCCGGTGGCTCTCAGCTGATCGAAGGCGTTCGCGACGTTTTCGAGGACCTCGGCGTTGATGTGCTCCGAGAGCGAGTACACGACGAACTGGCCGTGCCGCTCCGCCGTCACCGCGTCCACGCCCCGGAGCACCTTGAGGTGCTGGCTCGTCGCCGCCCGGGTCTTGGCGATGACCTTCGACAGCTCGCTGACGGTCAGCGGCGTCGCGCGGAGCGCCTGGACGATCCGCAGCCGGCTCGGGTCACAGAGGCTGTCGAGGATCTTGTCGGCGTTCTCTTGCGCCGAGCTCGGCAGGAGCTCGGCTTCGGCGGCAGCGACGGCGTTCGGCTGGATTCCCTTCTGTTGCTCGGTCTGTTGCTCGGTCAATGGAAACCTGCGACCTCTCGATCTCGGGATGCGGCGAACCCGCCGCGGTGGACACACACACGGTGTCTATGTGGCTGACGAGCACACAGTCAAGCATGTGCGCATGCACGCAACTTGTATCCCGCGTCTTTATCTGGTCGCGTTGGTTTGCAGATGCGGTGCCAGTCCGCCCGGCTGACGACCGCGCGGGCTCAGCGCGAGGCGCGCCGCTGGTGAGCCACGAATTCGAGCAGATCCGCCTTCGTGATCACCGAGACCGGCCGCCCGTCATCGACGGCAAGTAACGCGGGCACGCCACCTGCGAGCTCCGCGTACAGGCGCTCGATGTCCTCGTTCGCCTGCACGACCGGGAACGGGGCCTCCATGACGCGCTCGACGGTGGCGTCCACGAGCGCCGGCTCGCGGAACACGCGGTCGAGCATCGTGCGCTCCTGCACGCTGCCGACGATGTCCGTCACCGCCGCGGCCGTGCCGTTCGCGACGACCGGGATCTGCGAGATGCCGTAGCGCTGCATCGTGTCGATCGCCGAGCGCACCGTATCGCTCCGCGAGACGACGACGATCTGCGGCGTCGCGCCCTCGCGATCGCGGATGACGTCGCCGACCCGCATGAGGTGCGCGAACCGCTGCAGGAAGCCGTTCTGGCGCATCCATTCGTCGTTGTACAGCTTCGAGAGGTACGACTTGCCCGAGTCCGGCAGCAGCACGACGACGAGCGCCGATCCGTCGAGCGACTTCGCGACCTCGAGCGCCGCGAACATCGCCGTGCCCGAAGACACGCCGGCCAGGATGCCCTCTTCGCGCGTGATGCGGCGGGCGGTGAGGAACGTGTCGCGGTCGGAGACCCGCACCCACCGGTCGACCAGCTTCGGGTCGAACGTCCCGGGCCAGAAGTCCTCGCCGATGCCCTCGGTCTTGTACGGATGGACGGCGCCGGTGTAGATCGAGCCCTCCGGATCGGCGCCCACGATCTGGATCTTCGGGTTCTGCTCCTTCAGATAGCGGCCCGCGCCGGTGACGGTACCGCCGGTGCCGATGCCGAGGACGAAGTGCGTGATCTTCCCCTCGGTCTGCGTCCAGAGCTCGGGTCCCGTCGTCTTGTAGTGCGCCGCGACGTTCTGCTGGTTCCAGTACTGCCCCGGCATGAACCCACCCGGGAGCTCCTTCGCGAGCCGCTCGGCGACCTTGTAATAGGACGACGGATCCTCGGGCGCCACGGCGGTCGGACAGATGACGACCTCGGCGCCGTACGCGCGAAGGATGTCGCGCTTCTCCTGGCTCTGCTTGTCCGGCATCGTGCACACCAGGCGATAGCCCTTGAGGGCCGCCGCGATGGCGAGGCCGACGCCGGTGTTGCCGCTCGTGGGCTCGACGATCGTGCCGCCGGGCTTCAGGGCCCCGCGCTTCTCGGCCTCCTCGATCATCGCGAGCCCGATGCGGTCCTTCACCGAGCCGCCGGGATTCAGCATCTCGAGCTTCGCGACGAGGCGCGGCTTGAGGCCCTTGCCGATCCGGCTCAGGTGTACGAGGGGCGTGTTGCCGACGAGGCCGAGGACGTCGGAGGCGATGGGCACGGACGAATGCTAGGCGAGCGCGATCTTCTAGTGGGTGCGCGGCTCCAGGATGAGGTAGGCGCCCGTGACGATGAGGATGACGGGCACGAAGTACGGCTTCAGCGCGTCCGGGACGATCGGGATGTTCGTGAAGATGTCGGCGAGCGCCACGACGCCGATGACGGCGGCGACCGCGAGCGGGACCTTCCGCGAGGGCGAGAGCAGGTAGATGACGACGTACGCGATCGCCACGGACGCGAGGAAGATGCCGGACGCCTGGTCCTGGAGGCCGAACGCGGTCGGGATGATGAGCCCGAGCCCGAAGCCGATCAGCGTGGACGCGGGCACGAGGTACACGAACTGGTGCGTGCCCGCGACGTACGCAAGGGTGAACGCGATCCCGAGGAACAGGAAGAGGTACGCGCCGGCGTCCGCGGCGCCGAGCGCCTGCAACAGCACGCCGCAGCCCACGGCCAGGAGGACCGCCCCGCCGAGGATGCCGCGCCCGCCGGTGATCCCACGCATGCTGGGTCGCAGTCTACTGAGCGGTCTGGCGCTCGAGGCGCGGTAGCGGCGCGCCGTTCGCGAGCCTGATCGGTGCATCGCCCTGGAGCGATTCCGCGTACTTCAGGCCGCTCCCGGTGTTGATCACGAGGACATCCTCGTGCGGGTCGATGAAGCCCTGCTTCGCGAGCTGGTGCGCGCCTTCGATCGCGGCCGCGCCCTCCGGGCACACGAGGAGTCCCTCGCTCACCGTGACGAGCCGCATCATCGCGGCGATCTCCGCGTCGCTCACCTCGATCGCCATGCCGCTCGACTCGCGGAGGATCCGGAGGATGAGGAAATCACCCAGCGCCTTCGGCACGCGGATGCCCGCGGCGAACGTCACAGGATCGGGCCACGGCTCCGACTCGAGCTTGTCGGCGTGGAACGCCTTGACGATCGGCGCGCAGCCGGTCGCCTGCACCGCGACGAACCGCGGCAGCTTGTCGCCCTCGACCCAGCCGATCTGGCGCAGCTCGGTGAACGCCTTCCACATGCCGATGAGCCCGACGCCGCCGCCGGTCGGGTAGACGATCACGTCGGGCAACGTCCATCCGGCCTGCTCGGCGATCTCGAACCCCATCGTCTTCTTCCCCTCGATCCGGTAGGGCTCCTTCAACGTGGAGGCGTCGAACCAGCCGTAGTCGGCGCACGCGCGCTTCACGACGGCGCCGGCGTCGGCGATCGAGCCGTCCACGAGGTAGACCCGCGCGCCGTACGCCGCCGTTTCGCGCTGGATGGTGTCTGGCGTCGTCGCCGGCATCACGACGATCACGCCGATGCCGGCGCGCGCGCCGTACGCGGCCCACGCCGCGCCGGCGTTGCCCGCGGTCGGGAGCGCGATCGTCGTGGCCCCGAGCTCGCGCGCTCGCGTCACACCGATCGCCGCCCCGCGCGCCTTGAACGTTCCGGTCGGCAACAGACCCTCGTCCTTGATGAACAGGCGATGGAGCTGGAGCGACTCGCGGAGCGTGAACGGCTCGATGATCGGCGTGTTGCCCTCGCCCAGGCTCACCGCGTTGTTCGGGTCATCCATCGGTAGCAGCTCGCGGTAGCGCCAGAGCGACGCCTGCCGTCCCGCGAGCATGCTCCGCGGCACCGACCGCAGCCGGTCGAGGTCGTAGCGCACGAGGTACGGGCCGCCATCCTTCGGGCAGAGGTTCGCGAGCTTCGTCGCGTCGGCGGTGGCTCCGCACCTCGCGCACTCCAGATGGGTCACGAAGGAGCGCGCGGGAACGTGCGCGGGCTGGGTATCGAGCACGGTCACGCCACGCGTTCGATCTTCGCGCCGAGCCCCCGCAGGCGGCCGTCGATGTCCTCGTAGCCGCGGTCGATCTGGTCGATGTTGTCGATGACGCTCGTGCCCTTCGCGGCCAGGGCCGCGCCGAGCAGCGCCAGACCGGCGCGGATATCGGGGCTGCGGATGTCGGTGCCGTAGAGCTGGGTCGGGCCGACCACGAGCGCGCGATGCGGATCCGCGAGGAGCAGCCGGGCGCCCATCGTCTCGAGCGTCCCGAGCCAGAACATCCGCGCGTCGTACATCCATTCGTGGATCAGCACGATGCCGTCGGCCTGCGTCGCGAACACCGTCGCCATGCTCGTGAGATCCGACGGGAAGCCCGGCCAGACCTGCGGCTGCACCTTCGGGATCTTCCCGCCGATGTCCTGTTCGATGACGTAGCGCTCCTTGGCCGGCACGTGGAGCTCGTCCCCGTCGACGCTCGAGTCCACGCCGAGCCGCTTGAACACGAGGCGGATCATCGCGAGGTGTTGCGGCGCGCACCGCTGCACCACAAGCTCGCCGTGGGTCATCGCCGCGAGCCCCATGAACGAGCCGACTTCCTGGTGGTCGCTCCACACCTCGTGGTCGATGCCGCGCAGCTCGGGCACGCCGCGGATCTCGAGGGTGTTCGTCCCGATGCCGTGGACACGCGCACCCATCTGCACGAGCACCATCGAGAGCTCCTGGACGTGCGGCTCGCTCGCGGCGTTCCGGATGACGGTGCGGCCCGGGACGAGCACCGCGCAGAGCAGCGCGTTCTCGGTCGCGGTGACCGACGCCTCGTCCAGCAGGATGTCCGCGCCGGTGAGCTCCTTTGCCTCGAGCCCGAAGCCCCCGCGGTCGTGCGCGAGCGTCGCACCGAATTTCTGGAGCGCGAGCCAGTGCGTGTCCGTCCGCCGGCGGCCGATGACGTCCCCGCCGGGTGGCCCGAGGGTCACCTCCTTGAACCGCGCGAGCATCGGGCCGGCGAACAGGAGCGAGGTCCGCACCTCGCGAGACAGCTTCGGATCTATCGACGTCCGGTTCACGTTCGCGGCGCAGATCTTCACGGCATGCGGATCGACCCATTCCACCGTGGCGCCGAGCCCGCTCAGGATCTCGAGCATCCCGTTCACGTCTCGGATCCGTGGCAAGTTCCGCAGGATCACGGTGTCGCTCGTGAGCAGGCTCGCGGCGATGAGCGGCAGGGCCGAGTTCTTGTTCCCCATCGCGGTGATCTCTCCGCGCAGCGGGGTCCCGCCTTCCACGATGAAGCGCGCCATCGCCGCGTAGCCTAGACGCATGCCCCGATACGACGCTGTCGGCTTCGACCTGCTCACCGCGCTCCTCGACACGCTCCCGCTCTGGCGATCGGTCGCGGGCGACGACGACCTCGGCACGCGGTGGCACCGCGCGAACCAGCAACTGCTCCGCGGGAAGCCGTACCGGGCGTTCGACGATCTGGTCCACGAGAGCGCGAATGAGCTCGGCCTCGAGCGCGCGCAGGCGACGACGCTCCTCTCCCGCTGGGGCGAGGCCCTGCCGTGGCC
>DATCQC010000264.1:0-1919 GCA_036569685.1 Candidatus Limnocylindria bacterium
GCGGGTCAAGCGGCGCATCTTCGGCTGTTCCCTTGATCCAGGCGAGGCGCGGATCGGTACCGCCCGGCAGCTGGCGGCCCTCTTGGATCATTGCCTCCGACGGGTCGACGGCATCGACCCGCTTCGCAAAGCGGAGCATCCTGCGGGCGAGCGCACCGGTGCCGGCGCCGGCGTCGAGCACGGTTCGCGGATCGACCAGAAGGGACTCGAGGATCGCGAACGTCTCTTCGGGATACGGCGCGCGTTGACGGTACGCGCGCGCGACATCGGTGTCGCGGAAGACCTCACCGAGCGTCACTCGATCGCCTCGGCCAGCAGGTCGAGCGCGACGCCGACGCTCGCGAGCCGGTTCCCCGCCCGGTCGAACGTCCATTGCTTCTTCTTCACGGTCTGGAGCTTCGGCGCGTCGATCGCGATGTACACGAGGCCGACCGGCTTGCCGGGTGTCGCGCCGCTCGGTCCTGCGATGCCGGTGATCCCAAGCCCGATCTTCGCGCCGAGCTTCGTGCGGGCGCCGCGCGCGAGCGCTCCCGCGACGACCGAGGAGACCGCGCCGTGCGAATGGATGAGCTGCGGCGGGACGTCCGCGAGGACGGTCTTCGCGTCGTCGGAATAGACCTCCATGCCGCCGCGGAAGTAGTCGCTCGACCCGGAGTGCTCGCTCAGGATCGCGCCGAGCAGGCCGCCGGTGCACGACTCCGCGACGGCGACGGTGAGCTTCTTCTTGCGCAGCGTGGCATGGAGCCCGCGCATGCGGTCCGCGAGGTCCGCGTAGGCCGGCGGCTTAGCGGGCACGCGTGTGCGCGCTGCCCTCGCGCGGCTTGAGCCGCCAGCGCTCGGGGACGCCCCGGCCGGCGATCGCGAACGAGGCCGTCCACAGGTAGGCGATGCCGGACAGGACCGTGAGCGCGACCGCGGCGCCGAGGAGCGAATAGGCGAGGTACGCGAGCGGGAGCGACGGGACCGCGAGGAGGAGCAGAAGCCCGGCGGCCGAGCAGGTCTGGAAGATCGTCTTCACCTTCCCCGAGACGCTCGCTCCGACGCTGTAGCCGCGCGCCGAGGCGATCGCGCGCAGGTTGGTCACCGCGAGCTCGCGCGCGACGATGACCACGACGATCCAGGCCGGCACGAGTCCGGCCGCCTGGAGCGGGATGAGCGTCCCGATGACCAGCAGCTTGTCGGCGAGCGGGTCGAGGAACGTGCCGAGGCGCGTGACCTGACCGAGGCGGCGCGCGAGGCGGCCGTCGACGGCGTCGGAAAGGGCCGCGAGGCAGAAGATGAGGAACGCCCAGGTGGCGCTCTGCTCGCCGCCCGCCTGCAGGAGCAGGACGATCGGCACGACCGCCAGGATCCGCGCGTAGACGAGGGCAAGCGGGAGGTTGAACGTCACGGCGAGCTGAACGAGCGCTCCGTCACCTGCCCCACCTCCCCCATCTTCCCGAGCTCCTGGCCGTTGAACGCGAGGAACGTCGCGCCCGCGTTGCCCGAACGCACCGTCACGGACTTCCCGCTGAACGTGAGCACTTGTCCGTTCGCGATGATCTTGTTCGTGCCCGGAGCCTGCGTGCCGTCGACGGTCGCGAGGATCCAGGCATCGCTGCCGCTGATCCTGACCGTCACGATCGCCGCGGTGAACGCGACGGCGACGGTGCGCGTCTCCTGCACCGCGGCACCGGTCGCGGTCTTCGCGACGACGTTGATCGTCTGTGGCCCCGCGGTGAAGTTGACGACGACGCTGAACTTGAGGTCGGAGCCGATCGTCGCGGCGGTCCCGTTCACCGTGACGCTCGCGACCGAGCGGTCGACGTGGCCGGACACGGTGACCGGGGCGTTCGCGTAGCTTGCGCCATTGGCCGGCTGCTCGACGACGAGCTGCGGCGCGGGCTGGTCGTTCGCGGCCGGCGGGTTCAGCGTGATCG
>DATCQC010000265.1:0-4149 GCA_036569685.1 Candidatus Limnocylindria bacterium
CGTCATGTGACCCTCCTTGGTCAATTTGGGTGGGCTAGATGGCGAGGAGGGATGCGCGCGGCGGGCCAAGGGGCGCACCGGGCCGCCACTGCGGCGCACGCAGGAGGATCGCCGGAAGCGAGGCGACCGCGCGGCGCGTCGGGCGGGGGAGCTTCGGGATCACGACGGCGAGCGTGGCGAGGACCACGGCGTCGAGCGCGAGCTGGCCCGGTAGCTCGAGCGTCCAGCCGGGGCCGTCGGGCCGCCGGCTCAGCATCTTCAGTCGCAGGAGGAAGAGCGGGTAGCGGTAGGCGGCGAGCAGGTGATCGTGGAACCGCGGCGTGCCTGGGGGATCGATGTGCGGCGGCACCGCCAGGCCGGACGCCGCCAGGGCGCTGCTGCCCGCGGCGAGCGCGAACACGAGCGCGCAGAGCCAGCGCATCACGAAGAGGGTACGTCCCGGCAGCGCCGGCAGATTCCGACGATCGCGGAATGGGCCAGATCCGGCTCGAAGCGATGCTCGTCGCGGAGCCGCTTCGCCATCGCATCGAGCACCGCCGGCCGGATCTCCGTCTCCTCACCGCACACGCGGCAGACGAGGTGGCCGTGCGGGTGACGGTCGGCCCGGTGCCAGCGGGTCACCCGGTCGTCGAGGTGCGTGTGCGTGACCAGACCGAGCTCATCGAGCGCCTGCAGGTTGCGGTAGACGGTCGACGGTCCGATCCGCGGGAACTTCGCCCGCACCCGGCGCGCGATCTCGTCGGCGGTGACGTGGTGCCTCGCCCGCTGCACCGCGTCGAGCACGAGCTGCCGCTGCAGCGTGAGCCGCCGGCCGCTCGCCCGGACCGAGTCCGCGAGGGTCATGACGCGATAGTGACGCGATAGCGACCTCGTCGCAAGAAGGCTATTGCGACCGTTCGCGATAGGCTCGCAGCAGATGGACTTCGGCATCCTCGGCCTGCTCGGCGGCATGGCCGTCCTCGGCTTCCGCCACGGCTTCGACTGGGATCACATCGCCGCGATCACCGACATCACGAGCACCACGACCGCGTCGCACGCCGACGAGGACGTCCCGGCGATCGCGCCGATGCCGCGCCACGAGCACGACGCGCGAGCCGATGGCCACGGCCACGCTCACGACGACGCCGGCCGGCTGCACATCCTGTCCGAATCGCGGTTCGCGCACGAGCAGCGTCACGCCGTCATCCTGGCGAGCCTCTACGCGCTCGGTCACGCGAGCGTCGTGCTGGTACTCGGGATCCTCGCGCTCCTTCTCGGCGCGGTCCTGCCCGCGTGGGTGGACCCGGTGCTCGAGCGCGTCGTCGGGGTCACGCTCGTTCTGCTCGGTGTGTGGGTGCTCATCTCGGTCCTGCAGTACGTGCGTGGCAAGGGCGAGTTCCGCATGCGCAGCCGATGGATGCTCGTGTTCGATGGCGTGCGATACGCATGGGACCGGCTCCAGGCCCGCATCCACGGTCACCGGCACGAGCCGATCGCGCATGCCTCGCAGTACGGACCGAAGACCGCATTCGGCGTCGGGATGATCCACGGGATCGGCGCCGAGACCGGATCGCAGGCGCTCCTCCTTGCGGGGATCGCCGGCGTGACCGGCGCGCAGGGCGTCGTCATTCTCGGCGCGTTCATCGTGGGCCTGCTCATCTCGAACACGCTGGTCGCCGTGACGAGCGCGACCGGATTCATCGGCGCGCAGCGCCTGCGGACGCTGTACGTCATCGTTGGCGCCGTGGCGGGCATCTCGAGCCTGGTCATCGGGCTCTTCTTCATCGCCGGGCTCGGGACCGCGCTTCCGGATCTGCAGGAGCTGCTGTTCGGCGGTCGCACCTAGATGCTCGCGGCGGCCGGCTTCGTCGCGCTCGGGTTCGGCATCGGGACGCTCGGCACGCTCATCGGTGCGGGCGGCGGCTTCATCCTTCTACCGGTCCTGGCGCTGCTCTTCCCGCAGGAGCCGACCGGCACGCTCACCGCGACGTCGCTCGCCGTCGTGGCGGCGAATGCGACGAGCGGCGCCATCGCGTACGGCCGCCAGCGGCGCATCGACTTCCGGTCGGGGCTGGCGTTCGCGGTCGCGACGCTGCCCGGGAGCGTCGCGGGCGCGCTGCTCGCGCGCTCCATTCCCCGTGGGCCCTTCGACACCGCCTTCGCGCTCGTGCTGCTCGCGCTCGCGATCGTGCTGCTCCGGACCCGCGCGGAGCAGGGGCCGGCCGCTCCCGAGGGCCGCGCCTGGGGACGCGTCCCACGGGTGCTCGTCGACGCCGAGGGCACCGTGCATCGCTACCACGTCGAGCTCCCGCTCGGGATCGCGCTCTCGTTCGTCGTCGGATTCGCCTCGAGCCTGCTGGGCATCGGCGGCGGGTTCATCCACGTCCCGGCGCTCATCGCGGTCCTCGGCTTCCCGGTCCACATCGCGACCGCGACGTCGCACTTCGTCCTCGCGATCATGGCGACCGTGGGAACGATCACGCACATCCTGGCCGGCGATCTGACCGATGTCTGGCCGCGGGCCGTCTACCTCGCGGTCGGCGCGGTCGCCGGCGCGCAGGTGGGCGCCCGGCTGTCCACCCGCGTGCACGGCACCGTCATCGTCCGGCTGCTCGCCGGCGCGCTCGCGATCGTCGGGCTGCGCCTCGCGGCCCAGGGCCTGCTGGGGATCTGAACGATGCGGCTGGTCGTCCTCGCCCTCGCGGCGCTGCTCCTTGGTGCCTGCGCCGACTGGAACACCGGGCAGGCCTCGAGCGTCATCGACGCCCACGTCGTGCGAGTCGTCTCCCAGGGAACGCGCGCCGCGGGCGAGCCCGGTCTTCCGGGACAGCCATTCCAGACGGTCGAGATCCAGCTCGACGGGAGCCTGTACCGCGGCGACCACGTGACCCTGGAGTGGGGCGGCCGGGTCGCGCTCAACGCGAACGGCCTCCTGCGCGCCGGCGATCACGTGCTCGTCTCGCAGAGCCGCGGCGACAACGACACGCGCCAGTACGCCATCGAGGACGTCGTCCGCCTGCCGTCGCTGCTGCCGTTCGGCGTGGTCCTCGTCATCGCCCTGGTGGCCGTCGCGCGGTGGAAGGGGATCGCGTCGCTCGCCGGCCTCGCGGGCAGCATCGCGGTGTTCCTCCTCGCGATCGTGCCCGCGGTCCAGCGCGGTGACGATCCGTTGGTCGCGACGCTCGCCGGCGCCCTCGGGGTCCTCGTCGTCGCCGTCTTCGTCGTTCACGGGTTGAACCGGAAGAGCGTCGCCGCACTCGTCGGGACCGTGGCCGGCCTGCTCATCGTCGTCGTCCTGGCGGCGCTCGCGCTGACCGCGGCGCGCATGACGGGCTACGGCTCGGAGGAAGCCGTGTTCCTGGCGGTCGGGTCAGCGGGGCGGATCGACCTGCATCGTCTCGTGCTCGCGGGCATCGTGGTCGGTTCCCTCGGCGCGCTCGTCGACATGGGCGTCGGGCAGGCATCCGCCACATTCGAGCTGGCCGCCGCGCACGACGAGATGCGCGGGCCGCGCCTGTACGCGAGCGCGCTGAACGTGGGCCGCGATCACATCGGCTCGCTCGTCAACACGCTCGCGCTCGCGTACTTCGGTGGCGCGATGCCGCTCATCGTGCTGCTCTCGCTCGGGAACCTGCCGCTCACGCTCAGCGCGAACGGCGAGACGATCGTCGGCTCGATCATCGCGGTGCTCGTCGCGAGCATCGGTCTGGTGCTCTGTGTTCCGATCACGACCGCGGTCGCGGTCGCGCTCTACGACCCGGGTCGCCGCGCGGCCTAACGCACGTCCAGCGTCGCGCTCGCAGTGACCGTGCGCGAGGTGCCGCCGTCGTTCGAGCGGACGTCCACCAGGAGCGTGTACGCGTCGACGGGGACGAGGGATCCGTTCGCGTCGCGCGTGTCCCACGTGAGCGTCGTCGAGGCCCTCGAGTTGGCCGCGACGGTCGCGGGGGTCACGAGGAGCTCGCGCACGAGGACCTCCGCGGGAACGCCGCCGCCCTGGCTGATGCCGCTGGCCATGATCCGCGCGGTCAGCGGACCGGTGACGCTGCCACGCGTGACCGAGATCGCGACCGGGATCGTCGCGACGGCGCCGAGCGCGTAGGACGGCGAGATCGTGATGTCGATGCGGCCGTTCGGCAGGTCCGTGGGGATGACGAACACGGCCGGCGG
>DATCQC010000266.1:0-11094 GCA_036569685.1 Candidatus Limnocylindria bacterium
GGAGAAGACCGTGGCCTGCGTCGCGGACCGAGCCGCGGCGCCGCCGATGAACGGGAGCGCCATCACGACCGCGGCGACGAGCAGATTGACGAGGAGGAACAGCGCGCGACGGCCCAGGTGGCGGGTCCCGACATGCGCGAGGCGCTCGATGGTCTGGCCGGACCGCTGGGCGAGCTCCCCGAGCTGCAGGTGCCCCAATGGCATGGCCGACGGCCTACTGAGCGTCGCCCTCAAGACCTCTTACCTCCCCAGACGCCGGCGGACCCGCACGCGGGTATCCGATCCCCGGAGCGGGCGTGTACGCATTCCGTACTTACCGTTCGGGGACGGGCGCACCGTAAACCGGCAACTCACAATGTGTCAACCGCACAACGGGCGTATGTCGTTACGGCGACCGGGACCATTGGGGCGTTCGATCGCTCGAATTCGCCGCGGTTTGCGGCGATCTTGGGCCGTTCGTACGCTACGGCGCAGTGCCCGACTACAACCTTTCGTATTTCTATGTCTTTGCCTTTTTTCTGACCGGCGCCGGCTTCGTCACCGTACTGCTCGGCGTTTCACGGCTGGTCGCCCCTCGAAAGCCGTCGCTCGAGAAGTCGCGCACCTATGAATCGGGCGAGGAGCCGGTCGGGCAGGCGTGGGGCCGCTACCCCAGCCACTTCTACATCTTCGCTCTGCTGTTCGTGGTGTTCGACGTCGAGGTGATCTTCCTGTTCCCGTGGGCGGTGCTGTTCAGATCGCTCGGCTGGACCGGCCTCGTGGAGATGGCCGTGTTCATCCTCATCCTCGTGGTCGGCCTGTTCTACGCATGGCGCAAGCAGGTGCTGCGGTGGTACTGAGCTCTCCGAAGCCATCGGCCGATCTCGGTCGCGTCGCCGCGGAGCTTCGGACGAAGCTTGGTCAGCGCGCGCGAGTGTCGACGTTGCACGACATGGTCGTCATCGACGTCGACCGCGATCGGCTCGTCGAGGTCGCGACGCTCCTTCGCGACGATCCGCTCACGCGCTGCGACCTCTACTCGGTCAACGCAGGCGTCGACACCGGCGCCGAGCTTCGCTCAGTGACGTTCGTGCGCGGCACGACGACACACGTGTTCGCGATGCTTCGGACCACATGCTCCGAGATGGATCCGCGGGTGCCGACGCTCTCGGGCGTGTGGCCAGGCGCCAACTGGTGCGAGCGCGAGACGTACGACATGTTCGGCATCATCTTCGACGGCCATCCGGACTTGCGACGGATCTTCCTCGAGGAGTCGTTCCCCGGACATCCGCTGCGGAAAAGCTTTCTTCCGCCGCGCAGCGACGCGCGCGGAGGCTGAGCCGTGCCGATCGGACCCTTCGGGATCGATCCGACGATCTGGGCGGTGCTTCGGCTCGTCATCGCCGTGGGCCTCGCGGTGTTCCTCGTGCTCAATGGCGCGCTCGCGCAGATCTTCCTCGAGCGCAAGATCCAGGCGGTGATGCAGGACCGGATCGGCCCGTATCACACCGGTCCGTTCGGACTGCTCCAGACCTTCGCCGACGCGATCAAGCTCCTCAGCAAGGAGGACATCCGGGCCAAGCTCACCGACGCGCCGTTCTTCCTTGCGGCGCCGGCGATCGTATTCAGCCCGATGCTCGCCTCCTTCGTGGTGCTGCCGTTCGGGCCTGACTTCGTCGGCGCGAACCTCAATGTCGGCCTCCTCTACCTCACGACGCTCGGCTCGATGACCGTGCTCGGCGTGGTCATCGCGGGATGGGCGTCGAACAACAAGTACTCGCTCATGGGCGGCCTGCGGTCGGCGGGCCAGCTCATCTCCTACGAGGTCCCGCAGATCCTCGCCCTCGTGACGGTCGTCCTCTACGTGGGCTCGCTCTCGATGGTCGACATCACGAACTCGCAGCCGGGACTCCTCGTGAACGTCCTCATCCTCCCGATGGCCTTCGTCACGTACCTCATCGCCGCGCTGGCCGAGACGAACCGCAACCCGTTCGACCTTCCCGAGGCGGAGTCCGAGCTGGTCGCCGGGTTCCTGACCGAGTACTCGGGCATGCGGTGGGGCATCTTCTTCCTCGCCGAGTACGGCGAGGTCACGGTCGTTTCCGCGATCATGGCCACCCTCTGGTTCGGCGGCTGGCATGGGCCGGGCGTCGACGCCCTGCCGATCCTCGGGATCATCTGGTTCACGCTGAAGACGTACGTCTTCGTGCTCCTGTTCATGTGGATCCGCGCGACGTTGCCGCGCCTACGCATCGACCAGCTCATGGGATTCTGCTGGAAGGTGCTCATCCCGCTCGCCCTGCTGAACATCCTCGCGTCTGCCGTGATCATCCTCGCGTTCACGGACCCGCGCCTTCCGCTCGCGGTCGTGAACTGGCTGCTGCTGGCGGTGCTGATCATCGGCCTGCCGTTCACCCAGCGGAGGCGGCTCCTGCGATTCCGGTCGCGGACCCGCGACAGCGTGGGCCTGCGCGACGCCCGCTCCGGCCTCGCGCCCTAGGTCGATGTTCGACTTCCTCGAGCCGTTCTTCTTCGCGCTCTTCGCCCTCGGGATCATCGGGGCCGGGGCCGCGGTCGTGACCCTTCGGCGCATCACCGCGCAGGCGCTCCTCATGGCGCTGACGTTCGCGTGCATGGCCGGGATGTTCCTGCTGCTCGGTGCGGAGACGATCGCGCTCTTCGAGGTGCTCATCTACGTGGGCGCGATTACGATCCTCATCCTGTTCGGCGTCATGTTCACGAAGGTCGACGATCGCGGCTACGGATTGTTCTTCCAGCAGCAGACCCCGTGGGCCGCGGCGGTCGTGCTCGTGATCGCCGTGCCGGTCGCGTTCCTCGGCCTGTCGTTCCACGATCCGATCACCCCGTCGGCCAAGGGTGGCGACCTGATCCCGTTGGCGGCGAGCCTGTTCACCGACTACTCGTTCCCGTTCGAGATCGCATCGGTGCTGCTCCTCGCGGCGCTCGTCGGCGCGATCGTCCTCGTGAAGCGGGACGATCAGTGACCGTCCCGCTCGGGGCGTTCATCGCGGTGTCGGCCGTGCTGTTCTTCCTCGGTGCCGCGGGCGTCCTCATCCGGCGGAACGCGGTCGTGATCCTCATGTGCGTCGAGCTGATGCTGAACGCGAGCAACCTCGCGCTCGTCGCGTTCTCGCGGCGCGCGGGCCAGCTCGGCGCGGGCAACCCGCTCGACCAACGCGGAAGCGTGTTCGTCGTCTTTGTCTTCGTCATCGCCGCGGCCGAGGTCGCGGTCGGTCTCGCGATCATCCTGGCCGCGTATCGCAACCGCCCGACGGTGAACGTGGATGAGCTCCACCAGATGAAGGGTTAGCCGTTGATCCAGAACGCCTGGCTCATCCCGGCCTTCCCGCTCGCCGCGTTCCTGATCAATGTGTCGTTCGGCCGGCGCTGGCTGAAGCACTGGACCGGCCCGCTCGCCGCGGCCGCGATCGGCGCGTCGGCGATCGTCGCGATCGGCATCTTCTTCGAGGTCCGCGCCGGCGCGCTCCGGACCGTCGTGCCGCTCTACAACTTCATGACCGTCGGCGATTTCCACATCGACGTCGCCGCGCTCATCGATCCGCTCTCGACGGCCATGCTCCTGGTGGTCACGATCGTGTCGTTCCTGATCCACGTGTACGCGATCGGCTACATGGCCCACGACCGCGGCTTCTGGCGCTTCTTCAGCTGGTTCCCGCTGTTCGTGTTCGCGATGCTCATCCTCGTCATGGCCGACAACTACCTCGTGATGTTCGTCGGCTGGGAGGGTGTGGGCCTCTGCAGCTACCTCCTCATCGGCTTCTGGTTCGAGCGGCCGGAGCCGGCCGGGGCGGCGAAGAAGGCCTTCGTGATGAACCGGATCGGCGACTGGGGCTTCATGATCGGGATGATCACCACGTTCCTCGTCTTCGGCTCGATGAACTTCGTCGATGTCTTCGACCGGGTCGCGCGGAACCCGCCCGCGCAGGGCGTGCTCTCGCTCATCTGCCTCGCGTTCTTCCTCGGCGCGACCGGAAAATCCGCCCAGCTCCCGCTGTATTCGTGGCTGCCCGACGCGATGGAGGGCCCGACCCCGGTGTCCGCGCTCATCCACGCGGCGACGATGGTCACCGCCGGCGTCTACCTGGTCGCGCGGTCGACGCCCCTGTTCAACGCCGCCGGTCCGGTCCTCGCGGGCGTCGGCGCGGTCGGTGCGCTCACGGCGATCTTCGCCGCGACGATCGCGCTCGTGCAGTTCGACATCAAGCGCGTGATGGCGTACTCGACGGTGAGCCAGTTGGGGTACATGTTCCTGGCCCTCGGGGTCGGCGCGCCGATCGCGGCGATGTTCCATCTCATCACGCACGCGTTCTTCAAGGCCCTGCTCTTCCTCGGATCGGGCTCGGTGATCCACGGCGTCGGCGACGTCCAGGACATGCGCCGCATGGGTGGCCTGCGCTCGAAGATGCCGCTCACGTACTGGACGATGGTCATCGCCGGCGGCGCGCTCGCGGCCCTCCCGCCGCTCGCGGGCTTCTGGTCGAAGGACGAGATCCTCGGGTCCGCGTTCAAGAACGGGTACCCGATCCTCTGGGTCGTCGGGGTCTTCACCGGCGGCCTGACCGCGTTCTACATCACTCGCGCGATCTGGCTCACGTTCCACGGCGTGCCGCGCGACCGTCACCTGTTCGAGCACGCCCACGAGTCACCGCGCGTGATGACCGTCCCACTGCTTGCCCTCGCGGCCGGGAGCGTCCTCGTCGGGTTCATCGGCTTCCCGCCCGACCACGGGTTCATCCACTCGTTCATCGGGCCGGCGGCCGGTACGTGCGTGAACCCACCGACCGGTCTCCTCGATCTGTGCGCCCCTGAGGCGACGAACTGGCCAGAGTTCCTCACGTTCGCCGCGATCTCGACCGCGGTCGGCATCGGCGGGATCCTGCTCGGGCTCTCGATGTACTCGCGCGGCCGGCCCGACCCGGCCGCGGTCTCTCGCGCCGCCGGTCCCTACTACGACGTGCTCGTGAACAAGTACTACGTGGACGAGCTGTACGACCGCCGGTTCGTCGACGTCGCGAAGGCGTTCGCCGGAGCGGCCTGGGCGTTCGACATCCACATCATCGACGGCCTCGTGAACCGGCTCGGCTGGGCGATCAAGCTTTCGGGCGGCGGACTGCGCCGCGCGCAGACCGGCGTCGTCGGCAACTACGCGCTCTCGATCGTTGGCGGCCTGCTGCTCATCCTCGTCGTCTACGGCGGCTACGCGACCGGATGGCTGCACCGCTGATGGACCACGTGCTGACGCTGCTCATCGTCGTCCCGATCGCGGGACTGATCCCGCTGTTCATCTTCTTCCGCGACTCGCGCGCCATCAAGCAGGTGGCCGTCGTCACGACGTTCATCGAGCTCGCACTCTCGGTCCTCATGCTGACCCAGTTCCATGTCGGCGAGGCCGGATTCCAGATGGTCGAGTCCGCCGATTGGCTGCCGAGCTTCGGGATCCGCTTACGAGCTCGGCGTGGACGGGATCTCGGTCCTGCTCATCCCGATGACCACGCTCCTCACGTTCATCTCGGTCCTGTACTCGACCGGCGGCGCGATCAAGGAGCGGATCGGCGAATTCATGGCCGCGTTCCTGTTGCTCGAGGTCGGCATGGTCGGCGTCTTCATGGCGCTCGACCTGTTCCTGTTCTACGTGTTCTTCGAGCTGATGCTCGTGCCGATGTACCTGATCATCGGGATCTGGGGCGGACCGCGACGGGTGTACGCGACGCTGAAGTTCGTCCTATTCACGCTCGGTGGCTCGCTGCTGATGCTCGTTGGGATCATCGCCGTGTACCTGCAGAGCGGCGACGCCGGCGACCGCACGTTGTCCCTGCCCGATCTGCTCACGCGCTCCGGCCGCTTCTCCGCGGACTTCCAGTTCTGGGTCTTCCTCGCGTTCGCGCTGGCGTTCGCGATCAAGATGCCGATGGTCCCGTTCCACACCTGGCTGCCCGACGCCCACGTCGAGGCGCCGACCGCCGGGTCGATCGTCCTTGCCGGGGTGCTGTTGAAGGCCGGCGGCTACGGCTTCCTGCGTTTCGCGGTCCCGCTCTTCCCGATCGGCACCCAGGCGTGGCTGCCGATCCTCATCCTCCTGTCCGTCGTCGCGATCCTCTACGGCGCCGTCGTGTCGGTCGTGCAGAAGGACCTCAAGAAGCTCGTCGCGTACTCGTCCGTCGCGCATATGGGCTTCGTCACGCTCGGCATCTTCGTGCTGAACCAGCAGGGCGGCGTGGGCGCGGTGCTCCAGATGCTCAACCACGGATTCGTGACCGGTGCGTTGTTCCTCTTCGTCGGCATCCAGTACGAGAAGACGCATCGCCGCCAGATCGCCGATCTCGGCGGGCTCGCGAATCGCTGGCCGCTGTACACGGCGTTCTTCGGCGTCTTCGTCTTCGCCTCGCTCGGCCTGCCCGGCCTGAACGGGTTCGTCGGCGAGTTCCTCGTGCTGCTCGGGACGTTCAAGTTCAATCCGGTCGGCGGACCGGGGGGCCTGTTCTGGGGACCGCTCGCGGCCATCGGCGTGATCCTCGCCGCGGTGTACCTGCTCTGGATGTTCCAGCGCGTGATGTTCGGCACGCTTCGCGAGGCCTACCGCGCGCTGCCCGACCTCTCGCCGCTCGAGGTCGTCTGCGCGGTGCCGCTCCTCGTCCTCACCGTGCTGCTCGGGGTGTTCCCGCAGCCGGCCATCGCGATCATCGAGCCCTCGGTGCAGCGGATCCTCGCGATCGCGGCCGGTGCCTCGCAGGTGGTGTTGAAGTGACTCCGGACGACGTCGTCACCGTCCTGCCCGAGGTCGTCGTGACGGCGACGGCGTGCCTCGTCCTTCTGGCCGACGCGGTCGTCGATCGGGCCATCGCGCGCGTCTGGATGCCGATCCTCGCGGTCCTCGGACTCCTGGTCGCGATCTTCAGCGGGCCGCTCACCGTGGCGAGCCACACCGCGTTCGGCGGCTTCGTCATCGTCGACACCTTCACGACGTTCTTCCGCGCCCTGTTCTGCATCCTCGCGATCTTCGCGGTCGTGGTCGCGCCCGAATACCTCGAGCGGCGGGCGATCCCCGCGGCCGAGTTCTACGCCACGATCCTGTTCTCGACGGTCGGGGCGATGACCATCGCGCTCGCGTCGGACCTCATCACCGTGTTCATCGGGCTCGAGCTCATGACGATCCCGATCTACGTGCTGGCCGGGATGGCGCGACGCGATCGGTTCAGCAACGAGGCGGCGCTCAAGTACTTCCTGCTCGGCGCGTTCAGCTCGGCGATGCTCCTCTACGGATTCGCGTGGCTGTACGGCCTATCGGGAACGACGACGTTCGCCGGCATCGCCGAGGCGATGGCCGCGGGCGGCCTCACGAACGGCGCGACGCTCGTCGCGCTCGCGCTCGTGACCGTCGGTCTCGCGTTCAAGGCCGCGGTGGTCCCGTTCCATCAGTGGACCCCCGACGCGTACGAGGGGGCGCCGACGCCGGCCACCGCGTTCATGAGCGTCGCACCGAAGGCCGCCGCGTTCGCCGCGATCCTCCGGATCATGATCGGAAGCCTCGGCCCGCTCGGGCTGGACTGGAGCGCGGTGTTCGCGATCCTCGCGGCGATCACGATGACCGGCGGGAACGTTGTCGCGCTCGTCCAGGGGAACGTGAAGCGGATGCTCGCGTACTCGAGCATCGCGCACACCGGCTACATCCTCGCCGGCGTCGCGGCCTACCAGGCCGGCGCGTCCGCCTCTGCCGCGGTCCTGTTCTACGTGTTCGCGTACGGGATCATGAATCTCGGCGCGTTCGCCTGCCTCATCTACCTCGATCTCGACGGCACGCGTGGCGCGACGCTCGACGAGCTGAACGGCTTCGCGCGCCGGCAGCCCGCGGGCGCGCTCGCGTTCGCGGTCTTCCTCATCTCGCTCACCGGCATCCCACCGACCATCGGGTTCGTGGCGAAGGTGTTCATCCTCCAGCCGGTCCTGGATGCCGGACTCACCTGGCTCGCGGTGGTCATCGCGCTGAACGCGGTGCTCGCGGCGTTCTACTACCTGCGGGTCGTCGTGCACATGTACATGTACGAGGTCGACGCGAACGCGCCGCGGCTCCTTGCGACCGGCTTGCTTTCGACCGGCCTCGGCGTCGCCGGCCTCGCGGTCGTCGTTATCGGCATCGTCCCCGATGTCGTGTACCGGTGGGCCCTGCAGGCCGCGGCGCCCTTCGTCTTGCGCTGACGCGCGATCCGTGCGGAGCAGCCGGCTCGAAGCGTTCAGCGACGGCGTGTTCGCCATCGCCGCGACGCTGCTCGTCCTCGAGCTCCGCGTGCCGGCGGACAGTCCCGACCTCGTCGGGTCGCTCCGCGAGCTCTGGCCCGCGTACGCCGCGTACCTCGTGAGCTTTCTCACGATCGGGATCATCTGGGTGAACCATCACACGCTGCTCGAGCACTGCCGGCGAGTCGACCGCCGGTTCCTGTACCTCAATCTGCTGCTTCTGGTCGCGGTCGGGATCGTGCCGTTCCCGACATCGCTCGTCGACCGCTACATCCTGTCCGAGCACGGGGCGACGGCGGCACTGGTCGTGTACGGGCTGGGTGGGCTGCTCATCTCGATCGCGTTCGCGGGCGTCTTCTTTTACGCGACGCAGGACGGCCGGCTGGTCGGCGATGCGGCGATCGCCCGCCGCGTCCGGCGGGACGGACGGTTCTTCCCGATCGGCCTCGGCGCGTACACCCTCGGGATGGCGCTGGCCTTCGTCGCGCCGGTCGCGAGCCTCGCCGTCTACGCGCTCACCGCCGTGTTCTATGCGCTGCCCCTGCTGCCGCTTCCGGTCAACGAGACCGGACGCGGGCGCTAGCCCCGCGTGGGCAGGAGCCGCTCGCCGATCACGCCGCCGAGCGCGCCGAGCGCGGCTGCGATCGCGAGCGGGATCAGGATCGCCGGCAGCTCGAGCACGAGCAGCCCGCCGAACTGAGACACCGGCGCGAACGACGGGGTGAACGCCTGATGCATCTGCGTCGCGAGGATGCTGCCGAGGAACAATGAGAAGAGGAGCGCGCACGGCGCCGCAACGGCGCCGAGGCGCCCCGCGATCACCCCGGCGCAGAGCAGGATCCCCGCGCTGACGCCCAGCAGGATCACCGGCGGCACCGGCAACGGCTCGGTCAGGCCCCACCAGAACGCGAGGCCCGTCGTCGTCGCAAGGACCGACGCGAGCATTCGCGCCATGGTCACCGTACGGGGCTACGCGCGCGGATCGCCCGGTCGCGCAGCGCCCCCCCGAGGTGCCCCGCGATCGCTCCACCGATCTCGTACGGCAGGAACGCGACGAGCAGCTGGAGCTCGAAGCCCAGGAGCACGCCGAGGTCGTTCGCGTACGCGGCGCGCGGCCAGTACTGGACGATCCCCGACAGGAGCACGCCCGCGATCACCGCGACCGCCCCGGCGAGCCAGCTCCGCGACCCGGCAAAGAAGCCGGCGCCGGCGGACGCGAAGAGGAGATAGCCGATGGCGAGGAGCGCGGCGGTGCCGATCCACTGATCGACGCGGAGCAGGACCGCAAGATCCAGCGCCGCGGCCACGCCCGCCGCGAGCGCGACGCGCATCAGCGCACGGTCGCGAGTGCGCGATCGACGCGATTCAGTCCCTCGCAACGCCCATCGTCGCCGATGATCGCCACGTCCTCGATGCGCACGCCGAACCGGCCCGGCAGGTACACGCCCGGCTCGATCGAGAACGCCATGCCGGGCTCGAGCGGCTGGTCGTTGCCCGACACGAGATACGGGTGCTCGTGGCCATCGAGGCCGATCCCGTGGCCGAGACGATGGATGAAGAACCCGCCGTAACCGGCGTCCGCGATGACCGCGCGGGCCGCCGCATCGACCGACTGCGCGGTCGCGCCCGTGCGAGCGGCGTCATATCCGGCCTCCTGGGCCCGGCGCACGGCGTCGTGGACGCGCACCAGCTCGTCGCTCGGACGATCGCCGACGTGCACGGTGCGCGTGATGTCCGAGCCATAGCCCGCGCGGGTCCCGCCGAAATCGAGTACCACCGCGTCGCCGTTGCGGATCCTCCGGTCGCCGGTGTGATGGTGCGGGGACGCGCCGTCCTCACCCGCCGCGACGATCGTGAACATGACCTCGTCATGTCCCTCGTCGCGGAGCAGCGCGGCAAGGTCCGCTCCGATCTCGCGCTCCGTGCGGCCGGCGAACTCGAGATCGAGCGCGCGAAGGTACGCACGGTCCGCCGACGCCGAGACCGCCCGGAGCGCGTCCAGCTCGGCGCGGTCCTTCCGCATCCGCAGCTCGCGCGTGATCACGGATGCCTCGCGGAACGTCCGGCCGGGCAGGCTCTGCTGCAGACGCAACACGAACGACGCCCACATCTGATCCGCGACCGCGACCGCCCCGGGCTGCGTGACGAGTGACGCGACGAGGGCGTACGGGTCGGCCGTCTCGGCCCAGGTCATCTGGCGGAGATCCGGTGCCGCGGCGGCGGCGCGTGGCGCTTCGAGCTCGGGCACCACGAGCGTCGCGGTCCCATCACTCGTGAGGACGAGGCAGGTCAGCCGTTCGCTCGAGAAGATGCGGTAGCCCGACAGGTACGTGAGGTCGGACCCGGGAGCGAGGAGCAGCGCCGCAATGCCCGGATCCAGGCAGCGGGCTGCGGCGCGCGCGCGGCGGCCGGCGTGGTCCATCAGGTTCGGCATGGGATGTGCGCCGCACTATCGCATAGGAAAACGGTCGCTTCCGGTCGTCGCTGGCGGCGTGCTCGTCCTCATCGGCATCCTGCTCCTCGCGGGGGCGAGCCTCGGCACGCCCACGGCTCCGAGCGTCGCGCCGACACCGCTCGCCATCGCCACGACCACGGAGCCGATCTCGACCGCCAAACCCTCGGCGACGCGTGATCCGCGTACTCCGATCCCGCTCGGGTATCGCGTCACCATCCAGCGGTTGGGCATCGACCTTCCGATCGCCGAGGGTGACATCAGCCGCGACATCGATGAGCAGAAGACACCCGAAGGCTTCGCGTTCCACCTTCCGGGCACGTCGATCCCGGGCCTTGGCAGCAACACGTATCTGTACGCGCACGCCCGCACCGGCATGTTCCTCTCGC
>DATCQC010000267.1:0-6422 GCA_036569685.1 Candidatus Limnocylindria bacterium
AGGAACGGCTTCCCGGCAGCCTGCGACTGCCCGACCTGCGGATGCCCGAGGGCCTTGCCGGCACTCTGGACGAGCCGCAGGAACTTCGCGACGTTCCGGCCCTGCTCCTCGGCCAGAGCGGAGTCGGGGTCCCGGTAGCGGTCCAGCAGCTTCGACCGCTCGAGGAACTCGAACAGCAGCTCGGCCGTGGTCAACTCGGCGGCCCGTCCGGCATACAGCTCGAGGTCGCCGACGAGCTTTTTCGCCGCGGTCACGGCTGCCTCGGTGAACCCGGTCGCGTCCTCGCGAGCCACCTCGTCGAAGAGATCGCGCAGCGGCCGCTGCCGCCGGCTCTGGGCCTCGGCGAGCTTGGCGAGCTCGGCCGGCGGGAACGCGTAGAGCGACGAGGTCGCCAGGAAGTACACGTGCGGCGAGTCCGACGGGGCCGCGACGGCCGTGAGGAACGAGACCAGCAGCCGGATCTCCTCCCGGTCGTACAGCTGGCCGCCCCCGGAGAAGTGCGCGGGCAGGCCGCGCCGGGCAAGGGAGTTCAGAACGCGCGTGGCGTCGGAGTTGTTGCGCACGAGGACCGCGAAGTCTCCGAGTGGCCGGCCAGTGCGGGTGGCTGCCTCGGCGATTCGATCGGCGACGGCCTCGGCCTCCTCGGCGCCGCTCGCGAACTGAAGGTGGTCGACCTCGACCGTGTCGCTCGCCGGGCGGCCCTGGAGCTTCTTGTCGATGCCGAGGCGCTCCTCGAGCCGGTCGGGATTCTTCGTGATGAGCGAGTACGCGGCATCGAGAAGGCCCTGCCCGGACCGACGGTTCTCGACCAGCGTCACGACCTTCGCGTCCGGGTACGCGGCACGGAAAGCGTCGAAGTTCGAGAGCGTCGCGCCGCGCCAGGCGAAGATCGATTGATCATCGTCGCCGACCACGGTGAGGTTCCGGTGCGGCGCGACGAGCCGCTCGATCAGCTTGAACTGCGCGTCGTTCGTGTCCTGGAACTCGTCGACCAGCACGTATCGGTAGCGCTCGGCGAGCCGTCGTGCGGCCCCGGGATGATCTCGCAATACCCGCAGCGAGAGCGCGATCTGGTCCCCGAAGTCGATGACGCCAGCCCGCTCCTTCAGAGCGGTGTAGGCCGCGTACGTCGCGGCGAGCTCGGTCTGAGCCTCGGCCTCATCGCGCGAGGCGTCGTCGCCGGCCTCGGCGGCCATCTTGGCCGCGAAGGCCACGTAGTCGTCGGGAGAGATGTCGTCGTCGCGGGCGCGGCCGAAGAGATCGAGCAGCGCGCGGACGTGACGGACCGGATCGCCCGCGGGCCGGTACCGCTTGAGCGGGAGGTCGGAGAAGAGGTGCTCGCGGACGAAGATGACCTGCTCCGCGGGCGAGAGCACCCGCAGCTCCCCCGCCCGCCCGAGCTCGAGCGCGAACTCGCGGAAGACCTCATCGCCGAACGAGTGGAACGTCCGGATCGCGGCGTCGTTGAGACCGAGCGGCGTGTACAGGTCGACCCGCTCCTGCATCGTCGCCGCGGCCTTCTCCGTGAAGGTGAGGGCGAGGATCTCATGCGGCTTCGCCCGGCCCGAGGCGATGAGCTGCACGATGCGCGCGGTGAGGACGTGGGTCTTGCCAGTGCCGGCGCCGGCCACGATGAGCAGCGGCCCCTCGCCGTGCTCGACGGCCTCGCGCTGCTCCGCGGTGAGCCTGCGGAGAATGTCGGGCCGCTCCTCGCCCAGCCCGAAGCTGAGCTGCTCGGTCACGGGACCGGGGCGAGAGCCACGGCCTCGGCAGTAGCAACCAAATCCGGTCGCACCGCGAGGAAGCGCACGAACGAGACGCGGGCCTGGGCCAGATGGCTTCGGGCGCGCGAGCGCCGGTCGGTGCGCTGGAGGACATCCTCAAGCCGCGGGAACAAGCCCCAGGTCGCGTTCATCGGGGCGAAATCGCTTTGCGGGGTCGTGACGTAGCGCACGAGCGACCCGATGGCGGTGTCGGCCGGGAAGATGACCTCGTCGGCGCCGGCGATCGCCGCGGCCACGTTCAGCGCGGCGACGAGGCCGCTCATCGCCGACTCGAGGTAGCCCTCGACGCCGACCAGCTGGCCGGCGAGGTACGTCCGGGGCGCCGACCGAAGCCGGTGGCTCGGGAGCAGGAGCGCCGGCGAGTTCACGTAGGTGTTGCGATGCATCACGCCGAGGCGGGCGAACTCGGCGTTCGCGAGTCCGGGGAGCGAGCGGAACAGGCGCCGCTGCTCGGGCCAGCGGAGGTTGGTCTGGAAGCCGACGAGGTTGAAGAGGTCGCTCGCGGCATCGTCCGGCCGCAGCTGAACAACCGCGTAGGGCCGCTTGCCGGTGCGCGGATCGGTGAGCCCGAGCGGCTTCAGCGGACCGAATCGAAGGCTCTCCGGTCCGCGTCGCGCGATCTCCTCGACCGGCAGGCAGGCCTCGAACCACATGGTCTTCTCGAAGTCACGAAGCTCCACCTGCTCGGCGGCGACGAGGCCCGCGACGAAGGCCTCGTACTGGGCTCGGTCGAGCGGGATGTTCAGGTAGGCGTCGCCGCCCTTGCCGTACCGCGACGCGCGGAACAGCACGGTCCGGTCGATGGACTCCCCCACCACGATCGGCGAGGCCGCATCGAAGAAGTGCAGGTGGTCCTGCCCGGTGAGCCGTTCGAGCACGGCCGCGAGATCCGGCGACGTGAGCGGCCCGGTCGCGATGATCGTGATCCGTTCGGGGTCGATGACCGTGAGCTCGCCGGCGGTCCGGCGGACGCCGGCCTCGGCCAGGCCGGCTTCGACCGTCGCGGCGAACGCGTCACGGTCGACGCTGAGGTCCTGGCCCGACGGCACCCGGGCACCATCTGCGGCGCGGAGGACGAGCGAGCCAAGCTGCCGCAGTTCCTCCTTGAGGAGGCCGGCGGCGATCTCCGGCGCATCGGACTTGAATGAGTTCGTGCAGACGAGCTCGGCCGCCCGGCCCGTCCGGTGCGCGGGCGTGGACATCTCGGGCCGCATCTCGAGGAGCTCGACCGCGATGCCGCGGCGTGCGAGCTGCCAGGCCGCCTCGGATCCGGCGAGCCCCGCGCCGACGACGAGAACGGATTCGCTCATCCGTTCTATCCTACCCGCGGCCCAGCCGCGGGCCTATTCGCGGGCGTAGTGCTCCGCGAGCGCGACGAGGGTCCGGACCGACGGGCCCTGCGGGCCCTTGGGCGCATGCGACCGGTCCCGGTCGCTCCAGAACGTCCCCGCGATGTCGAGGTGCGCCCACTCGGTGCCGCCCTCGACGGCGGCATCGAGGAACGCCGCGGCCTTGATCGCGCCGCCCTCGCGGCCGGCGCTGTTGGTGATGTCGGCGATGTCGCTCTTGATCTCGTTGCGGTACTCGTCGGTGAGCGGCATCGGCCAGAGCCGGTCCCCCGCCTCACCGCCGACCCGGCGCACCTCCTCGACGAAGGTGTCGGGCTTTCCGAACAGGCCACTGAAATGGTTGCCGAGCGCGATCGCGATGGCTCCCGTCAGCGTCGCGACGTCGACGACCCGGGTCGCGCCCTCGCGCTGGGCGTAGGTGATGCCGTCGACGAGAACGAGCCGGCCCTCGGCATCGGTGTTGATCACCTCGACGGTCTTGCCGCTCATGCTCGTGAACACGTCGCCTGGCTTCGTCGCGCCGCCGCCGGGCAGGTTCTCCGTGCACGGTGCGATCGCGATGACATTGACCTTCGGCTTGAGGGCGCCGATGGCGCCCATCGCCGCGATGACCGACGCGGCGCCGGTCATGTCGGCCTTCATGTGGTGCATGCCCTCGGCCGGCTTGATCGAGATGCCGCCCGAGTCGAAGGTGATGCCCTTGCCGACCATGCCGAGGTCGTAGCCCTTGCCGCCGCGGCCGCGATACCGGAGCACGATGAACTGCGGCGGCTGGTGGCTGCCCTGGGCGACCGACAGGTAGCTCCACATCCCGAGGCTCTCGCACTTCTTGCGGTCGAGCACCTCGATGTCGACACCGGCGTCCTTCGCGACGGCCCGGGCCTCCTGCGCGACGATCGACGGGGGTCATCTTGTTCGCGGGCTCGTTCGCGAGCCGGCGCGCGAGGTTGACCGCCTGTCCGACGGCGTCCCCGCGACGGAGCGCGTCCTTGACGTTGCCGTCGACGGCGATCGTGACCGTCCCGAGGGGCGGGAGCCGGCGGTCCTCGGGCTTGCTGCGGTGCGCCTCGGGCCGCCACATCGCGAAGTGCGCGCCCTCGACCGCGGCCTGGGCCGCGCGCTGCTCGCCGATCGTCGTGGGATCCACGTAGATCGTGGCGGCCTTCGCGTCGGTCCTCCAGAGCGACTTGATGCCGGCGCTCGCGATGTTCCGCGCGCGCTCGGCGTCGTACTCGGCGCGCTTGCCCGCACCGACGACGACGACGCGGCCGTCCTTGTCGCCACCGACATGCGTGAAGACGTTGTAGAGGCTGGTTGCGCCACGCTCACCGGAGAGCCGCTCGACGATGGCGCGCTTGCCGCGGGCGAGCGACTTCGGGGCCTGCTTGTCGTCGAACAGCGGGACGATCGTGACCTCGGCTCCCGTTGCGTCAGCGGGACGGACGGCACGGAACTTCATTCCCTCTCCCCTTTGCGTGCGGGCACGCGGTGGATCGCGCGGCGGAGCTGCTCCCGGCTCGTCGCCGGATCGTTGATGAGGATGCGATCGTCGCCCACGCGCCGAGTGATGGCGTGGTCGTCGAGGAATTGTAGCAACGGAAGGACATGCTTCCGGCTGGATCCGGTCAGGTCGCGGGCCTTCGCGACGGTGATCGGACCAGTCGCGAGCGCGTCGATGATGGCGCCGCCGAATTGCAGCACCGCACCGGGAAGGAACACGCCGTCGCTGCCGACGCGGACGACATCCCCGCGCTCGGCCAGCGCCATGAGGAGCTCGACGTCGATCCGGTGCTCGCGCTCCAGGGTCGCCGCGTTCGGCGGCTGGAGCGGCTCTCGCGCGAGCGCCGCGCGCGCATCCGCCCAGAGCGCCTCCTGATCGGGCGTGAGGGTCGGGCGGTGTGCCGGCAGCGCGAGCGCGCTCCCCCGCTCGGCGACGCGGCCCTCGGCGACCAGACGCGCGACGAGCGCGGCATAGCGCTTCGGCCCGAGATCGATCGCGCTCCGGACCTCCTCGCGCGACGCGCCGGCCCGCAGCGGGGCCCGGCGATGGGTCATCGCGATCGTCCGCTCCACGCGGGTGGCGAGGGCTTCGAACGCCTCGCGCGACACCGCCGCATCGGCGAGCGCCACCGCCTCGCCGCTGTCCACGAGCGTCGCGTACGCCGCGTCGCGCGATGCGGCGTCGAGGCCGCTCCGCTCACCGGCCTCGGCGGGCGTGCGCGGCGCGTCGAAGGACGCGAGCAGCCGGTCGGCCGGCGAGGGCGCGCTCCGACGCTCGAGCGCGGTGACCGCATCGGCCCGGGTCCGCGAGCGCTCTCCGCTCGTGTCGGCCACCGAGCCGCCGCCGAGTGTCTCCGATGGTGACGGTCGCCGGATGACGAGCCGGTCGCCCACCGAGACGGCGATCGGCGTCGCAAGGCGCAGCTGGACCCAGGCGCTGGCGCCCGGCTCGATCGCCACGCCTTCGAGCACCGCCGCGCGCGCGATGGCCTCGGCCGTCCCGACGTGGACCCGGACGTCCTCGTCGTGCTCGAGCGGGCCGCTCGCGCCCGGCAGGAGCGCGAGCCGCACGCCGATCGCGCTCGTCGGGACGAGCGTTCCTGGATGCGTGAGCACCATGCCGCGATCGACGGCCTCTTTGTCGATACCGGTGAGGTTGGCCGCGACGCGCGAGCCCGGCTGGGCGACTTCGATCGGCCGGCGGTGCGTCTGGAGGCCGCGGATCCGGCCCCGGAGGCCGCCCGGCACGAGCTCGATCTCGTCACCGACGCGAAGCGCGCCGTCGACCAGCGTGCCGGTGACCACCGTGCCGAACCCGGTCATCGTGAACGCGCGATCGACGGGCAGCCGCGGCCGGCCGAGGTCGCGCCGCGGCGGCGCGGCCCCGAGCACGGTCTCGAGCGCGGCCAGCAGCTCGCCCAGCCCGCGCCGGGTGGTCGCCGAGACCTCGACGATCGGCGAGGCGGCGAGCGGCGTGCCGGCGAGGCCGGCGCGAACCTCGGCGTGGACGAGCGCGGCCCACTCGTCATCCACCAGGTCGCGCTTGGCGAGGGCCACGACCCCGCGGTCGATGCCGAGGAGCTCGAGGATCGCGAGGTGCTCGCGCGTCTGGGGCATCACACCCTCGTCGGCGGCGACGACGAGCAGCACCGCGTCGATCCCACCGACGCCGGCGAGCATGTTCCGGATGAAGTCCTGATGGCCGGGCACGTCGACGATGCCGACGTCCGCGCCGCCCGGCAGCGTGAGCCACGCGAACCCGAGGTCGATCGTCATGCCGCGCTCGCGC
>DATCQC010000268.1:0-4063 GCA_036569685.1 Candidatus Limnocylindria bacterium
GCGTCGAGTTCGAGAGTCCGGCGAGCACCAGCCCGCCGCCGATCGCGACGAGCACCGCGTCGCGCCGGCTCGCGCGGTGGCCCGTCGTCGCGGGCGCGCCGAGCTCGCGCAGGGCCGGCACCGCGAGCGTCGCCGCGAGCGCGGCGAACGGCAGCAGCGCGACGAACACGACCCGCCAGCCGAACGCCGTCGCGATGAACGCGGCGGCAGCGGGCCCGACGATCGCCGGCAGGACCCACGCGGTCGAGATGATCGCGAACATCCGGGGGCGCTGACGCTCCGTGTAGCCGCGCGCGATGCTCGCGTACGTCGAGGCGAGGATCGCGCCCGACCCGATCCCCTGGACGAGCCGGCCCGCGACGAGCACGGGCATCGTCGGCGCCGCGCCCGCGGTCGCGAGGCCCAGCGCGAACAGACTCAGCCCGACCGAGTACGGCAGGAGCGTCCCGCGCTGGTCCGCGATGCCGCCGGCCACGATGACCGACGCGAGACTGCCGAGGAAGAACGCGCTGAACACCCAGCCGTACAGCGACACGCCGCCGAGCTCGTCGGAGATGATCGGCAGGATCGTCTCGACCGCGAGCGCGGAGAATGCGGCGAGCGTGATCGTGAGCACGAGCCCGACCGTCAGGGGACGCATCGGTCCAACCCTAGGATCGATCGCGATGTGGCGGCGTGTGATCTCCACGACGCTCGCGGTGGCCCTCGCGGCGTGCGCCGCTCCGGTCTCGTCCGCGCCGTCGCCGAGCGCGACTCCGACGGTCGTGCGCATCAGCGCCGATGACGCGGCGCGGGCCATGGCCGGCGATCGCTTCTACTCGGATTATGGCCAGTCGATCCTCGTGATCAGCGGGCGCGTCGGCGATATCACCGTGACCGGGAACAACAGCCGCATCGCGCTCGCGACCTCGACGGCGGCCGTCGTGATCTGCGAGACGTTCGGCGCGCCCGACGTGAAGACCGGCGATGCGATCTCGGTCCGCGTGCGCGCGAGCGACGCCCTGCGCGACGACGCGGGGGTGCTGCTCCGCAGCTGCGAGGTCGCCGCGCCCTAGTCTGCCGGCGCTCGCACGAGCTCGAGGGTCGTGCGCTTTCGCTTGTCGTACGTGATCAAAGCGCCGTCGAGCGGGGCGAACGAGGGTCCGTCGACGGCCATGCCGACCTCCAGGGCGAGCGCGACGATCGGCAGCTCGATGATCCCGCCATGGGAGATCGCGAGGACGCGGTCCTTCGGTCCGACGCGCGCCGCGATCCGCGCCCACGTCTGGAGCTGCTCGTTCGCGAACTCGCGCGCCTTCGGATCGGACCGCAGGAGCGCGCGCCATTCCGCGAGCGTCTGCATGGGTCCGAAGACGCCGGCGCCGCCGATGTCCGGCAACAGTCCCGGCTCGGTCGCATCGAGCCGCCCGCCGACGAGCTCGGCGGTGCGCTTCGCGCGCTCGAGCGGGCTCGACACGACGAGCGCGTAGCTCGTGCCGGCGAGGGCCCGCGCGGTCCGCTCCCCGCGAGCGGTCAGGGGCGTCGCCATGCCCCGTTCGGCGTGACGGCGGATCTCGAGAATGCTCATCGCCGGCCCATTTCCCGACCTGCCAGGCGAGCAACCTCAGGCATGCCCCTTGCTATTCTTCGGGCGCAGTGCGCGTCCTTATAACCGGGATCACCGGCATGGCTGGCAGTCACCTGGCCGAGTATCTCCTTGCCGAGCATCCGGACGTCGCCGTCTACGGCACGTTCCGCTGGCGTTCGCGGATGGAGAACCTCGAGCCGCTCCGCCGGGCCCAGAAGGTGGACATCGTCGAGGGACGGTACAGCGACGGCCAGGGCCTCCGCGACGAGAAGAAGAAGGGCCGGGTCACGCTGCTGTACTGCGAGCTCACCGACGCCGGCGCCGTCGAGCACCTCATCTCGGCCATCCAGCCCGAGCGGATCTTCCACCTCGCTGCGCAGTCGTTCGTCCAGGAGAGCTTCGACGAGCCGGCCTCCACGCTCCACATCAACATCCAGTCGCAGGTGAACCTCCTCGAGTCGGTCCGCCGGCACGGCAAGCAGATCCGCGTGCACGTCGCCGGATCGAGCGAGGAGTACGGCCTCGTCCACCCGGACGAGGTGCCGATGAAGGAGACCAACCCCCTGCGGCCGCTCTCGCCGTATGCGGTGAGCAAGGTCGCGCAGGACAAGCTGGCCTACCAGTACTTCAAGTCCTACGGCCTCCACGTCGTCGTGACGCGCGGGTTCAACCACACCGGGCCGCGGCGCGGACCGGTCTTCGCGGACAGCACCTTCGCGAAACAGATCGCCGAGATCGAGGCCGGCTTCCATCCGCCGGTCATCTACCACGGCGATCTCACGAGCAAGCGCGATCTCTCGGATGTCCGCGACATCGTGCGGGCCTACTGGCTCGCGCTCGAGAAGGCCGAGCCGGGCGAGAGCTACAACGTCGGGAGTGGCCGCACGCACACGATCCGCGAGATGCTCGACGTGCTCCTCGGCTACTCGAAGCTGAAGATCCGCACCGAGGAGGATCCCGCCCGGCTCCGGCCGAGCGACGTGCCGATCCTCTGGGCCGACCCGACGAAGTTCCGGGCTGCTACCGGTTGGGAGCCGAAGATCCCGTTCGAACAGACCCTTCGCGACGTTCTGGATTACTGGAGAGAGCGCGTGGCGGCCGAAGGCGGCCGACCGGCGCGCTTGGGGGTGTAGGCGATGCCGGACATTGGCGCAATTTGGAGCGGATTCGTCAACAGCGCGATCGTCCAGCTCGGGGTGCGGTTCGTCGGCCTGTACCTCTTCGTCCTGTACATCGCGCAGATCTTCTGGACCTTCCGCGACGCCCAGAACCGGACCGAGAACCGGGTCCTCCCGGTGCTTGCGGCGCTCCTTGTCACGTTCGTGCCGGTCCTCGGCCTGTTCATCTATCTCATCGTCCGGTCGCGCGAGACCATCGGCGAGGCCTACGAGCGCCAGCTCGCGGAGGAGAGCCTCCTCGCGGAGGCCGAGCAGCGCATCGTCTGCCCGACCTGCCACGAGCGCGTGCAGGAGGACTTCATCCTCTGCCCGACGTGCCGCACGCGTCTGAAGCGCGTGTGCCCGAACTGCGCGAAGCTCATCCGGCCCGAGTGGAATATCTGCCCGTACTGCGCGAAGGACTTCGACGAGCGCGACTGGACCGTCCACACCGGCGGCAAGGACATCGCGGCCGTCGGCGAGAAGGCCTCGACCACCTAGGAGCAAGCGGTGCGCGCAATTGCGATCGCGGTCAGCTTCGCCGTGCTCGCGGTCGTCGGCTTCGCGCTCTCGGGGTGGCCAGCGTCGAGGTACCTGCACGGCGACTACATCCAGTACTGGCTCGCATCGCGCGCGCTGCTCGAGGGTTGGGATCCGTACGACCCGGTCGTCTGGCGAGCGATGCACGAGAGGGTCGTAGGCGGTGACTTCTTCATCGTGCCCGGCGCGGGATTCTCCTACCCCCTGACGACCGCCGTCGCCGCCTTGCCGTTCGCCATCGTCGGCGTCGCAGAGAGCGCGCCGCTCTGGTTCGTCGCCCAGGTCGGATCGGCCATCGCCGGGCTCGTGACACTGCAGCGGCGGATCGCGGATCGCTGGACCGGTCGCCGACTGGTCCTGCTGCTCGCCCTCGGCGCGCTCATCCAGCCGGTCTTCGTGCTCGCCGGTGACGGCAACATCGCGCGGTTCCTCCCTGGGATCCTGTCGTTCGGGCTCGCGTCGCTTGTCTCCGGCTCGGCGCTCGCCGGCGGCGTCGTCCTCGGCCTGCTCGTCGTGAAGCCGCAGCTGTTCATCGTCTTCGGGCCCGCGGTCCTCCTGTTCGTCGCGCCCAGGTCGCGGCTGCGGCTCATCGGCGGCGTGGGGGCGACGGTGGCCACGCTGCTGTTGATCTCCCTCGTGCTCCGTCCGGGCTGGATCCAAGCCTGGGTCGCGCAGTCGATCCACGTGCAGGGCCTCTACGGACGGGACAACCTCTGGGGCGATCTCGGCTCAGGTTGGGCAGCCGGGGTCGTCGCGGTGGGCTCCGTCGTGGCGCTCCTCGCGTGGTGGCGGGTCCGTC
>DATCQC010000269.1:0-9195 GCA_036569685.1 Candidatus Limnocylindria bacterium
AGGAGCTGCCCCTAGTACGAGAGGACCGGGGTGGGCGGACCCATTGTGTACGAGTTGTCATGCCAATGGCACTGCTCGGTAGCTATGTCCGTTCGCGATAACCGCTGAAAGCATCTAAGTGGGAAGCGCACCTCGAGATGAACTCACCCTCTGAGTAATCAGGTAAGACCGCATGTAGAGAACATGTTTGATAGACGGAAGGTGGAAGAGCCGTAAGGCTTGTAGCTGATCCGCACTAACGGTCGAGCGGCTTGACCTATAACCAGCACCCAGCCAGGTCATCGAACCTGGCACGGTACGTACTCGCAGCTCTTGTCTTCTTCAACACTCGTTCGAACGACGGCCGCCGGAGTGATCCGGCGGCCGTTTTGTTATCCCGCGACCAGATCGTCCTCATCGTCGTCGGGATCGCTCGGGCCGCCGTCGTTGGGGCGGCCGATGAAGCCGTAGTCATCGACGATCTCGTCGCGCAGCTCAAAGCCGAGCGCCGCCAGTCCGTCCAGGGCACCGGCGTAGTTCCGCAGCCGCTGAGCTGCTTCGGCAAGTGTCTTCGCGCCGTCGAAGGACCACTTGGCGCGGATGAGGATCTCCCGCGTCTCGGCGTACTCGTCGAGGTAGCCCTTCAGACCCTCGGGGATGCTGGACGAGGGCGTCCAGCCCGTCATGTGCTCCGGCAGGTCCATCAGGCACTCAGCGCGTGTGTCGCGCGACGACGATCTTGAACTGCTGCATGCCACCTATCCGGCGTCCACGGGCCACCGAGAGACCAGCGTGGATCAGTGGTTCATTCATGCGCGCCGTATCGGCGCCGCCTTGCCGACGACTCGCGCCGCTTGGTACAATTGACGCCTCGGTCCTTGGAGCGGTGGGGTCACACCTGTTCCCATCCCGAACACAGCAGTTAAGCCCACCAGCGCCGAAGATACTTGGGACGTCGGTCCCTGGGAAAATAGGTCAGGGCCGGGATCTAAAACGACTTCGACGCGCAAGCGTTGAGGTCGTTTTGCTTGTCCGGAGGTCGTGATTGCGGGCGCCGCTATCACGGCGAGGGCCCCACGCGCTCTGGCACGTGAGCGAGGCCCGAACCTCACCCGATTGGCGTCTCTACTCGTTCCCTCGGGACTCCCCGCGCTGCACCATCTCAGCAGGGTTGCGGAATGCCCCGCCGCGTCACGGACCGGTAATGAGCCGTCCGAACAGGCGCGGTTCTTGCCGCGCTGTCGGGCATCGGATCCCGCAGGGGGTGGGCACACGTGGATGGTCGCGGCCCGATCGGAGCGCCGACGAGTGACCTGGTGGTCTTCATGTGCGCCGACGGCCGTCACGTCGAGATCGGCCGGACGCAGCCGGACGGCTCGGGCCATCTGACGCTCCGCGACGGCTTGTGGGCCTACTGCGCCGCCGGTCGGGGCACCGAGCCGCACACGTGGATCGAGATCGCGCCACGACCGCTGCCGGCGATCAACCACGCGGATCAGCCGGAGCAGGAAGCCGGGGGCTAATGCCGAGTGTGAAGAAGGTCCTCGTCGTCGAGGACGACCGCGCGATCCGCGACATGATCGTCGCAGCCCTGGCCGAGGCCGGATACGCGGTCGCCGCCGCGCGCAACGGAGCCGAGGGCCTCGAGCGGTGCAAGCGCTTCGGGCCCGACGTCGTCGTGCTCGATCTCATGATGCCCGAGGTCGATGGCGTCGAATTCTTGAAGCGTCGGCCCGTCGAGGGGTGCCAGGCACCAGTCGTGGTGATGAGCGCCGCGTTCCATCGCCGCTCGCTGCCCGAGGATGTCCCGGTCGACGCGTTCATCGAGAAGCCGTTCGCGATCGAGACGTTCCTCCAGTCCGTCGCGGCGCAGACGCCGGATGGCGACGGCGGAGCGCGGCGCCGCCGCATGAGCCGCAATTAGCCGCACCGACAAGCCGGGACCGATCCATATCGCGTGGCCCATCACCCGCATGCATCGCTGCGCCGGCTGTCACCCGATCCGGTGCAGTTCCAAGTGATCCTCGGCTCGCTGCTCGGCGACGCGCGGATCGTCGGTGGTCCGTTCGATCGCCGGCTCCGGATCGCGCATCGCAGCGATCGCGCGTCCTACGTCTGGTGGAAGTACGACCGTCTGGGCGCGCTCGCGGATGAGGCCCCAGCGGATCGCGATGGCCGGCTCTCCTTCACGACCATCGCGCACCCGCTCTTCGACGACCTCTCCACCTTGTCGCGGAAGCGGCTGGTCGAGCTGATCGCTCCGCTCGGCCTCGCCGTCTGGATGACTGATGTCGGGCGCCTCGAGCTTCGTGCCGATGCGTTCTTGCCCGCGCAGCGGCGCTTCGCGCTCGTGAGCTAGGCAGCCGCGGGCGAAACGCGCTGCGGGCTCGTGAGCGTCGCGAGCGCGCGCCGCAGGTTCTGGATCGCGCGCCCGTGGAGCTGGCACGCGCGCGCTTCGCTGATGCCCATCCGCACGGCCGACTCGCGCAGCGTGAGCGAGTCGCCGTAGTACCGGGCGAGGACCTCGCGCTGCCGCGGTGGCAGGTACTCGAGCGCGCTCTCGACGCGCGTCCGGAGATCCTGGCTCTCGGAGAGGTCGACGGAGTCGTCCTCGGCCGCCCAGTCCCGGTCGCCGGTCTCGAGCAGGAGGTCGAGCGACAGCGTCGCGCCGTAGGCGCCGATCTCGGGCTCGGTGTCCGCGGCCACCTCGCGGGCGTGCCGGCGCTCGTCCCGGGTGTGGTCGTCGAGCCGGCGCAGCTCGTCCAGGATGGCACCGCGGATCCGGAGCCCCGCGTACCCCTCGAACGGCACGCCACGCTCAGGGTCGTAACGATCGACCGCGTTGATCAGGCCGATGACCGCCGCGGACTCGACGTCATCGCGTCCCATGAGCGCGCCGGTGGGCACCCGCATGCGGCGCGCGACCGAGGTCGCGAGCGGTGCGTACCGCTCGATCAGCGCGCAGCGCGACGCGCTATCGCCCTGTCGGCAGCTTGCCCAAAGCTGGCCGGTGTCCACGCACTTTCCCCCTTGGCGGCCGATCGGCCAGTTTGGCCGGACGGCGCAGGGGGAACTTTCGTCGCCGGAGACCGCCCGCTGAAGCCCCGGTCAGGTCTAGTTGGGATACCCACTCGGGGCCATCCGGGGTGGCCGGATCGCGCCCGAAACTACTGGATCAGGTCCGAACGGAGCGCGATGACCACGGCATGGGTGCGGTCGGTCGCTCCCAGCTTCGCGATGAGCGTCTGCACGGCCTTCTTGACCGTGTCCTCCGCGAGGACCATGGCCCGGGCGATCTCCTTGTTCGTGTAACCCTCGGCGAGGTATTTGAGGAGCTCGAGCTCGCGGGCGCTCAGGGCGTCTTTCGGAGAGCGATCCACGGGCGCGGGCGCCTGGGTGACGACCGGTGCGGACGGCGGATGATCGAACCCATTCGGGAGCGAGCGGGCCACGGCCTTCTGCACCAGCGTGACAGCGTCGTGAGGCTCGGCGAGCGCCGCCGCCTCCTCCGGACCGAGCGCCGAGAGCCCGGCGGCCGCGGCGCGCAGCGCGGCGATGACCCGTTTGGCCGGAGTGCCCTTGGTCAGATACCCGATCGCGCCCGCCCGGACCGCGGCCCGTACCCGGTCGGCAGAGCCGTCGATCGAGTACGCGACGACGGGCAGCTGCGGGGCGGCGTCGTGGAGCCGCTCGATGACGTCCACGCCTTCGGCGTCGGGCAGGTTGAGGTCGACCAGGGCGACGTCGGCCAGGCCCTGGCGGGCCTGCTCGACGGCCTCCGCGCAGGTGGCGCTCAGGCCGACGACCGTCATGCCCTCCCGCTCGAGAAGCGCCCGGATGCCGATGCGCATCACCGGGTGGTCTTCCACCGCGAGCACGCGCAGCGTCTCGACCCGCGGCTCCGGCCGGGCCGGCGTGACCGGGTCGGGCGTCGGAGGCTCGAGCGTCGAGATCGTGCCGGGACCGACTGCCCGAGCGAGCTCGTCAGCGAGGTCACTGACGAGGGTGCGCTCGAGGTCGTCGAACTCCTCGCCGCCGGCCGCGCGCTTCACGTTCAAGACGCCGATGACGCGGTCGGCTACCCGAAGGGGGATGGAGAGGGACGACCCGGCATCCGGATCGGTACCGGTGAACCGGTCGTCGCGCACCGCGCCGGATAGCTCGACCGGCTCGCCGCTCTGCGCGACGTAGCCGGCGATGCCCTCGCCGATCCGCTGCCGGTGCCCGAGCATCGCCTTGGGCAGCCCAACGGATGCGCTCAGATGGAGCTCGGCGCCGTCGATGAGCATGATCGAGGCGCCGTTCGCGTCGATGCTCGCCGCGATGAGGGCGGCCGCGCGCGAGAGCGCGGCGGCGTCGCGAGTGTGCTCGAGCTCGTGGCGCACCGAACGTTGGGCGAGCCGTGCGGCGCCGGCGCGCTCGGCGACCGCGAGCCTGCGCCCGTCCTCGATCGAGCTCGCCATGAGCCGCGACGCCGCGTATGCCCCGGCGACCTCCACCGCGTCGAATGGCACGCTCCGCCGGAGGGCACAGAGGCACGAGGCGCCGATCTCGTCGCGCTCGATCGCGACGATCACCGCGTACGCAGCCTGGTCGGTCCACCGGCCGGCAGCGATCGCGGCGGTCACCGCGGTCTCGCCGGCCATCGCCGCGTGGAGGCGCTCCGGTCCGACAAGCGCGCTCCAGTCGACGCCGGGGTCGATGCGATAGGAAAAGAGGGTCGTGAATTCCCCGCCTCTGAGGGCGACGACCGCGGCCCCCTCCGCGCGAAGCAGGGTGGCCGCGTGTTCGAGACGCTCGGGCCAGCGTGCGGTCGAATTGACGGGACGGACCTCCCATTCCCCGGAAGCTCTGGGGGCTACCTCAGATTCTAGGGAGAGCGCCTCGCGCATCCGGCATCGGTGGCACGTCAAATGCCGCCATCGCGTCCGTGACGCCCCAGACCATGGCCGAATTACTGGCCGAGGTCGAGCGCGAGGAAGAGGCATTCCGACCGCTCCGCTCCGGTGAGACCGTCGAGGGGACCGTAGCTGCCATCAACGGGGACGAGGTCCTCGTCGATCTGGCCGGACATTCGGCGGGCGTGCTGTCGCTGCGCGAGGCGAACGCGTCGCTCAGTGAGCCGCTCCGGGTCGGTGACACGGTCGTCGCGCTCGTGGTCCATCCGGAGCGACCGCAAGGTCACGCCGTGCTGTCGCTGCGCCGGGCCCGGCCAATCCGCCGCTGGCAGGAGATGGCGCAGATGAAGGAGAGCGGCGAGGTCATCGCCGCCCCGGTCGTCGAAGCGAACCGCGGCGGTGTCGTCGTCGACCTCGGCGTGCGTGGATTCGTGCCGCTGTCCCAGCTCGCGTCGCTCGGCGCGCTCGAGCGTCCGGACACCGGCGACGGCGTGCCCGGGGCGGTCCGCGCGCTCGTCGGCAAGGACCTGACGTTGAAGGTCATCGAGGTCGACCAGAAGCGAAACCGGCTGATCCTCTCGGAGAAGGCCGCGACCCAGGAGCTGCGCCGGCAGCGGAAGGCACGGGCGGCGGCACAGCTCAGCGTCGGCGACGTCCTCGATGGCACGGTGACCCACGTGACCGGGTTCGGGCTGTTCGTGGACGTCGGGATCGCCGACGGGCTGGTCCATCGATCCGAGATCACGTGGGACAAGGGCGTGAACCCGATGACAGTCCATCAGGTAGGGCAGCCGGTCCGCGTCGTTGTGACGGCGATCGACCCCGAGAAGGAGCGCATCTCCCTGTCCATCCGGCGGCTCGCAGACGATCCCTGGACCCGGGTGGGGACGGACTTTGCGGAAGGCGGGACGTACGACGCCGAGATCACCCGGCTGATGGCGTTCGGCGCGTTCGCGCGCATCGGGGCCGGATTGGAAGGACTGATCCACGTCTCGGAGCTGGCCGCCCACCGGGTCGCGGAGCCGGCGGACGCCGTCCAGGTGGGGGACCTCGTTCGGGTGAAGATCGTGGGGATCGACCCCGAGCGGCGTCGACTTTCTCTGTCAATTCGGCAGTCGGATGGGCAGAACTCGCAGACTCCGAACGTATAATCGGTAGAGGATGTCGACTGCGTCAGTGTCCATGGAACAGGCTGTCTGATGGGACCGTTCGACCGCTTCAACGACCGGGCGAAGCGCGTGCTGGCCCTCGCCCAGGACGAGGCCATCCGGTTCAACCACAACTACATCGGCACGGAGCACCTCCTGCTCGGCCTCGTGCGTGAAGGCGAGGGCGTCGCCGCACGGGTCCTCGACTCCCTCGGCGTCGAGCTCTCCAAGGTCCGGACGGCCGTCGAATTCATCATCGGCCGGGGCGACTCGACCACCTCGCCGAGCGAGATCACGCTCTCGCCACGCACGAAGAAGGTCATCGAGCTCGCGATCGACGAGGCCCGCAAGCTCGGCCACAGCCACGTCGGTACCGAGCACCTCCTCCTCGGGCTCGTGCGCGAGGGCGAGGGGATCGCCTCGGGCGTCCTCGAATCGCTCGGCGTGTCGCTCGAGAAGGTCCGTCACCAGGTCATCGCGACGCTCGGCCAGCAGCACCCCGCCACGCAGGAGGCGGCCGGCGCAGGCGCCAAGTCCGGCAGCTCCAAGACGCCGACCTTGGACCAGCTCGGCGTGAACCTCACGGCCATGTCCAAGGCCGGTCAGCTCGATCCGGTCATCGGCCGCGAGAAGGAGATCGAGCGCGTCATCCAGATCCTCAGCCGGCGGACCAAGAACAACCCGGCCCTCATCGGCGAGCCGGGCGTCGGCAAGACCGCGATCGCCGAGGGGCTCGCGCACCGGATCGTGAAGGGCGACGTCCCGGAGACCCTCCAGGGCAAGCGCGTCCTGACCCTCGACATCGGGTCGCTCGTCGCCGGCACGAAGTACCGCGGCGAGTTCGAGGAGCGCCTGAAGAAGATCATCGAGGAGCTCCGCGACGCGAAGGACGTCGTCCTGTTCATCGACGAGCTGCACACGCTGGTGGGCGCCGGCGCCGCCGAGGGCGCGATCGACGCCGCCAACATCCTGAAGCCGCCGCTCGCTCGCGGCGAGCTCCAGTGCATTGGCGCGACGACGCTCGACGAATTCCCGCAAGTACATCGAGCGCGACGCGGCCCTCGAGCGCCGGTTCCAGCCGGTCATGGTGGAGGAGCCGTCGATCGAGGAGACGGTCCTGATCCTGACGGGCATCCGCTCCCGCTACGAGGACCACCACAAGGTCTCGATCACCGACGAGGCCGTGAAGGCGTCGGCAGAGCTCTCGGCCCGCTACATCACCGACCGGTTCCTCCCGGACAAGGCGATCGACCTCATGGACGAGGCCGCGAGCCGTGTCCGGCTCCGCTACTCGACCCTTCCGGCCGAGATGAAGGATGCCCAGAAGGAGCTCGACCGCGTCGGCACCGAGAAGGAAGCGGCGATGGAGGCCCAGCAGTACGAGCTCGCCTCGACCCTCCGCCAGGCCGAGCGGGTCCAGCAGGACAAGCTCCAGCAGTCGAAGGCGGATTGGCTCCTCGCGCAATCGCAGAAGCGCCCCGAGGTCACCGACGAGGACATCGCCGAGGTCGTCTCGATGTGGACCGGCATCCCGGTCCGCCGCCTCGCCGAGGAGGAGACCCAGAAGCTCCTCAAGATGGAAGAGGCGCTCCACGCGAAGGTCATCGGCCAGGACGAGGCGATCAAGACGATCAGCCGCGCCGTGCGCCGCGCGCGCGCCGGCCTCAAGGACCCGCGCCGCCCGATCGGCGCGTTCTTCTTCGTCGGCCCGACGGGTACCGGTAAGACGCACCTCGCCCGCAACCTCGCCGAGTTCATGTTCGGGAACCAGGACAACATGGTGAAGATCGACATGTCCGACTACATGGAGCGGCACAACGTGTCGCGCCTCGTCGGATCGCCGCCCGGCTACGTCGGGTACGAAGAGGGCGGTCAGCTCACCGAGACGGTCCGCCGCAAGAGCTACTGCGTGATCCTGCTCGACGAGATCGAGAAGGCCCACCCCGAGGTGTTCAACATCCTGCTGCAGATCTTCGACGAGGGCCGCCTGTCCGACGCGAAGGGCCGCACCGTCGACTTCCGAAACACGATCATCATCATGACCAGCAACCTCGCGCAGAAGATGCTGAAGAGCGAGGGCGCGCTGGGCTTCCGCTCGAAAGGCCAGGGCGACGATCCCGAGACCCAAGCCGCGTACGAGCACATGAAGGAGCGCGTCAACGACGAGATGAAGCGCTTCTTCCGCCCCGAGTTCCTCAACCGGATCGACGCGACCGTCGTCTTCCAGCCGCTCACGAAGCCGGAGATCCGCAAGATCGTGGAGATCGAGCTCGGCGGCGTGCGCAAGCAGCTCGCGTCGCAGGCGATGAGCTTCATCGTCACGGACGAGGCGAAGGACTACATCGCGACCGTCGGCTACGACACGAACTTCGGCGCACGGCCGCTCGGGCGCGCGATCCAGAACGAGATCGCGGATCCGCTCGCGGAGATGCTCCTGCTCGCGGCGTTCGTCGCGGGAGACACCGTGAAGATCGACGCCATCGACGGAAAGCTCGCGATCACGAAGGGCGAGCCCGTCGAGGAGCGCAAGCCGGAGCCCGTCGCCTCGTAGCATCCGCGCATGGCGGACCTGCGGCTCGAACGACCATCCGACGTCTCGCAGTTCGAATCACACGCCGACGCATTCCTCCGCGCGCGTGAGGCAGAGAACAACCTCGTTCTCGGGCTCATCACCGGTCTCAAGGCGGGCCGGACGTTCGGCCCGCTCGCACCGTACTTCGCGGTCGTGCGCAGAGGCGACGTAGTCACCGCAGCGGCGATGCGGACCCCGCCGCACAACCTCATCGTGACGGCCGGCAGCCATCCGGATGCGCTCCCCCTCATCGTCGATGACGCGGTCGGCGCGATGCCCGACACGCCGGGCCTCTCCGGTCCCAAGGAGCTCGCGGCGCACGCGGTCAAGCTGTGGTCGGGGCGGACCGGCGTGCGCGCGCGGGTGGTCATGGCGCAGCGGATCTACCAACTGACGCGGGTCATCCCGCCGCGAGGCTCGCCTGGCGGTCCGCGCGTGGCGGGGGTGTCGGACCAGCCGACGATCGTCGACTGGTTCCAGGCATTCGCGGCCGAAGCGTTACGCGCCGCCGCGCATGCCGCGTCCCGAAACGAGGCTGAGGCAACCGCGACGTATTGGATCGGCAATGCCGGCCTCTGGGTGTGGGACGATGACGGCC